>CAYTKR010000008.1:0-70450 GCA_964438295.1 uncultured Anaerolineales bacterium | reverse complement strand
TCGGTGGTGTTAATGTGCTCTTGTCTCCAGCGCCCCTGCGCTGGAGTAGAGCGATAGCGCGTGGACTACGCTCTCGCTCTAATGCAAGATTTGTGCTTGATTTGATGATTGGTACGCGGTAAGATGGACTTATGCTCGAGTCGATTCGCAGTGGCCGCTTTTTGATCCTACTGGTTGTGATTGTAGTGTTGGTACTCCTGGTATTGGGTTTCAACAACCGGGTTGCAGAGATGCGCCAGCTCTCAGAGGAAGCCATGCGAGTTGAAGAACGAGTCTTAGCTCTAAAGCATACCAAGGCGTATCTAGAAACCCAAATTGCCTATGCAACCTCTGAGCCCAATGTCGAAGAATATGCCTATCAGGATGGGCGTATGATCCGACCGGACAAAGGAGATCAACTGATCGTGCCTGTGATTGATCCCAATGCGACTCCTGCGCCTCCACAAGTCTCGGAACAAGTAGAGTCTTTTCAGCCTATTGAAAACTGGCAAGTTTGGGTGGCATTATTCTTTGGCGAACAAGAACTGCCTTGACGCGTAATTTTCCGCATGCTATAATCCCGTCCCTCAACAACGCGGGGTGGAGCAGTGGCAGCTCGTCGGGCTCATAACCCGAAGGTCCCAGGTTCGAGTCCTGGCCCCGCTATGAGAAGAGGACACTCTAATCGAGTGTCTTTTTCGTTTATGCAATTTTTTCAGGTTCGCCCCTGCGCTCGTGCGCAGGGATTGAGCGAGAGCGAGGGGAATACACTCTCGCTCTTAAGTCCTGGCCCCGCTACTGACAAAAAGACGGCATACGCCGTCTTTTTGTTTTAAGAGTTGGGCAAGGCTAAATTCTAGGATTGCAGATGGTCGTCCGATAGAGGGTGAGTATTTCTCATTCTGTGAATCCTGGATAGGTGTAGATTACGCATTATTTTATGGGGATGCGTTACAAGGTGGCGGAAAAAACCTCTCCCAAAGGTAAAAAACCTGTTCCTTCTCTGGCATTTAGAACAAATTGCTAGATGTATTGATTTTCAGATGAAAACGTTACCTTACAAATACGTATGGTGATAGGGATTTTAATGAAATCACAAAAATACATGATTAATCTAATACCAATCTGATATGCAAATGACGTATAATGACTCATCAATTCATAACAAATGAGAAAAGATAACCAAAGAGGGCGTCCTCTAAAAATTGAATGGCAGGAGAGCGCGGAAGAGCTGCAAAGCCATTATAAAGCTGAGAATACTATTCCTCGTCGGCAACGACTACACGCTTTCTGGTTACTGCGACAGGGCAAGTCGTTGAAAGAAGTGAGCGAGCTCTTGAGTACATCCTATCGAACTCTACAGCGATGGGTAGCTTGGTATCGGCGAGGAGGTTTGAAAGAAGTACTCCAGCGTACACCCGGTGGTGGCCCAGGGAAGCCGGCATTCTTGAGCACTGAGCAATTTGATGAATTGCGCAAAGAAGTGGATTCTGGGCGTTTTCGTACTGCCAAAGAAGTAGCCGACTGGATAGAACAGCAATGGAAGGTGAAGTACACAACAGATGGTATCTATTCGATCTATCGGCGAATGGGTTTCTCTAAGAAGGTTCCCGGAAGGCAGTCTGAGTAGGTCGACGAAGCTAAGGAGCAAACCTGGAAACAGGGGGTCTGTGCAAAGCCGTGCGTGTTTGGAGTAATAACTATATTCATCGCGACGGCCAGTCGCTTGCAGCGGCTAAACGGTCTCTTCTTGGTTTCTGAAGATTGTTTCGCCTCGTCAACGGTGCATAAAACGCTAGAAAATTATGGAGATATGCACTATGAAACTGTTAGTATTGATTCCTGCATACAATGAAGCTGCCAATATTGGGGCAGTTATTCATGAAGTTAGAGAGTATCTACCAAGCGCAATAATAGTCGTCGTTGATGACGGCTCTAGGGATTGTACAGCTCAAGTTGCTAGAGAAAATCAGGCAAATGTACTTCAGCTTCCACATAACCTTGGGATAGGTGGGGCAGTTCAGACAGGTCTACGGTTGGCCACAATAAAAGAAGTGGATTACATTGTTCGTTTGGATGGCGATGGGCAACATCCTGCCAAAGAAATTGTGCTTCTTCTAGAACCTGTAGTGAATGACAAGGTAGATATCGCAATTGGTTCAAGGTTTTGTGGAGATGCTATCCCCCCAGCTGTATCAATGCCGAGAAAAATTGGCATCTGGTTATTCTGTCGGCTGACTTCATTTCTGTCAGGATACAAGGTAACCGATCCCACATCAGGTTTCATGGCCATGAACCACAAGGTTGCTGCTTTTCTGGCATGCAATTTGGCACAGGACTACCCGGAGGTTGATGCAAGAGTATTGCTTAAACGAGAAGGATTCAGGATAGCAGAAATTCCGATCGTTATGCGTTCTCGCCAGGGCGGAGTCTCATCCATCAACGCCATGAGAGCCCTTTATTATGCCTTCAAAGTCACTCTAAGTGTTTTGGCAGCACGTTCTCGCATTACGACTAAACCAGCATCGACAATAAATCAGGAGTCTTTGGAGGCAATCGAAGTAGTGAGTTAGGAGATTATCATGCCATTAATTCAGCAGATAACCATCCTTGTTATCAGTATCACGTTGATTGGCATTGTATGGATGTTAATTCATTATGGCAAGCTCCGTCCGGCATATGCACTGATTTGGATGGTCGCAACTACCGTGTTCTTCATCTTTACACTGTTCGAACGGATCGTCCACCTGATTGCTGGTTTTTTCAATGTCTCATATGCACCATCATTAATATTTGGATTGGCTTTGTTGTTTTGCGTCATTCTTTTGTTGAACCAATCTATTCTTATTTCCACCCTTTCCAGGAATAACAAAGATTTAGCTCAAACTATTGCTATCTTGCAATGGCGTATAGAAAATCTAAATCGCTCACAAGAAGGAGTTGAGCCAACAGAATGAGCTATCGTGTATGGGTTATCGGCCTTGACGGGGCTACTTTCGATTTGATTACTCCCTGGGTGGATGCAGGGCTTCTACCAACTTTTGCCCGATTGATGAAAGAGGGCGCTTGGGGAGAACTGCGCAGCACGATACCGCCAGTGACTGGGCCAGCCTGGAGTACGTTTATGACTGGAACAAATCCAGGAATGCACTCTATCTTCGATTGGGTGTATCGTCGGTCTGGGAGTTATGATTTCTCTCCAGTAACAGCTGAAGCATGTACCCAACCCAGCTTATGGCAAATTGCTAGCCAGGAGGGTAAACGCGTTTTAGCAATTAACGTTCCCATGACATATCCGCCTGAACCGGTGAATGGCATGCTTGTGTCAGGGCTACCTGGGGTAAAGTTGGCAACTCATCCCAAGGAATTGGCATTGGATATCCAATCTAAACTTCCTGGCTATATAGTTTATCCAGATCCTGGCAGGGCGTACTCTCACCAGGGGATCGATGCATTTCTGACTCAATTGGATCAAGCTATTGACCACCGGCAATCTTTATGGGCTGAATTGATAAAACAAAGCAAATGGGATTTCGCTATGATGGTATTCAATGCTACCGATGTCGTTCAGCATGCCATGTGGAAATATATGGGACCAGAACATGCTCGGTACAACCCACAGAATGCTTCACGCTACGAGAGCAGTATCTTCAATATATACCGTCGAATGGATTTATTTCTAGGTGATTTACTTAAGGATATTGAAGATGACACCGCCCTTTGGATCATGTCAGATCATGGGTTTGGTCCGCTTCACTGCTTCATTCATGTCAATACCTGGCTCTTGCAAGAAGGGTTCTTAAAGCTAAAACCAAATGCTCAAGCAAGATTGAAGAAGAATCTATTCCAACTTGGCATATCGCCGATGCGCATTTACGACTTCTTGATGCGCATTGGTCTGGGTCGTTTTAAGCGGGCGGTTGTGCGCGGTCAGGGAAGAGGTCTTCTTAAAGCTCTTTTCTTATCCTTCAGCGATGTTGATTGGTATCAAACCAAAGCTTATTCTTTTGGCAATATTGGTCAGATTCGGATAAATGTGCGCGGACGTGAGCCACATGGTATTGTTGAAGAGGGTGAGGAATTCGAGAATACTGTGAACGAGATCATATCCAGGTTGAGTCGTCTTCATGACCCTTCCAATAACCAGTTAGTAATCGAAAACATATACCGAAAAGATGAGATATATCATGGGGCTGCGATGCAAGATGCCGCCGACATACTTTTTATTCCGCACAAATTAGAGTATTTCGGATTTGGCGAGTACGAATTCGGGGACAATCGAGTTTTTGCCCCCATTACAAGAGGGATCTCAGGTACACACCGAATGAATGGGATCATGCTAGGGTGGGGACAACCTATTCAATCAATTCAAATACAAGGAGCAAAGCTCGAAGACTTAGCTCCCACTTTTTTGCATCTAATGGGTTTGCAGATTCCCGATCATATGGATGGTCATCCTTTAACAGAATGTTTGAGTAGCAGGGCGAATTTGCCCCAGCCTGAGTATGGACCTGCCTGGGAAGACAAAAACAAAATAAATCGGGGGTTAGATGCAGATGATGAAGCGATCCTTCGTGAACGGTTAAAGGATCTGGGATATGTCGCTTGAATTTCACCTAAATTTCCAGCGTGAAAATCCTGTGAATGCTTTTTCAGTGGATCTGGAAGACTGGTATCAAGGCGTCACTAGCACCAGCGCACGGCGCGAGCAATGGCATCTTTTTGAAAAGCGAGTAGTTCAAAATACGCTTCGGCTGTTAGAGTTGCTTGATGAATTCCAAGTTAAGGCTACCTTTTTCATATTAGGTTGCGTTGCTAAAGAGCATCCTGACCTAGTGCGTCAAATTGATGCCGCCGGGCATGAGATCGGCGTTCACGGATATTGGCATCGCATGATCCACCATCTTACGCCAGACCAGTTTTCCCAAGAATTAGATCTGGCAATAGATGCAATCAGTCCCTTAGTGAGCACACCGCTGCAAGGTCATCGCGCTCCCTATTTTTCGATTAACAAATCATCGCTATGGGCTCTGGAAATATTAGAGAAGAAAGGCTTTCGCTATGATAGCAGTTTCTTCCCAACCCGCAATATCCTCTATGGGTACCCGGACTGTCTTCGCTTTCCTCATCAACCGGATCAACGCAAGCTGGTGGAGTTCCCTCTCTCTGTGATACGTTTAGGCCGAATTTCAATCCCTTTTTCCGGAGGGTTATATGTCCGTGTCTTACCTTACTCGTTAATTCGGCGATGCATCAGGCAGATTAACCAGAATGGACTGCCAGCCATTATGTATATTCATCCCTGGGAATTAGATACCATCCACCGATACAACCAGATTACTCTGAGGGAAAGGGTGGTGCAATATACTGGACGTGGACATTTGGAAAGTAAATTGCGAAGCCTTTTTAACGAGTTCCGTTTTTGTCCTATTTGCGAATTTCTAGACAATGGCAAAACATAACAAGGTTTCGCAAAGATGAAATGTCACCCACTGTCAACCTTCTACAATATATCTAGAAATCGAGTGAATGGTGCTATTCAAGATGGGGAAGAGATTCGCTCAGAGGCTTCATTCATCTTCGAGATTTCCATAATTACCATACTCTCGATTTTTATTCTTTTGGTCGTTGTTGGTCTTCCTAAACAGATGCCAATGCAGGCTGCCAGTTGGTGGGTGTTTTTGGCCATCCTGATCCTTCCTGGTTACTTACTTACTTCGATTTTTAGATTTTTTTACCCCTTGGAATTTCTAGAGCGGTTGGCGTTATCACTACCGGTTGGGATGGCTGCTTTTTCATTGCCGGGATTATTTATCATGGTGTTACATCGCACCTATATGGATTTATTAATTGGATGGTTGGCTACAACGACGATCATCATAGTTGTCAGCTTGCTATTTCAATTTTCCAAATGGAAAAGCGTGTTTCCCAAAATCGAACCGTGGACAGCCGATGAACTCGTTCTGGTCGGATTATTGGCAGTCGCATTTTTGGCGCTCTTGCCGATCTTAACATCAGCCTCGATTGATGGAGATTTAGTCACCTACATGAGCCTGGTCAATGACGGCTATGCGGGCAAGCCATTCGGGTTGGATGATCCAATGTTTGGCAGTAGCCTTACACCCGGTCTACGTGTTATGTTCAACCAGTTCATCCCCTTACTGACGCTGTGGGCACACCTTTCAAATATCACGCCGATTGATTTAGGAATTTACGCATCTCGTTCCATGTTCGCACTGTGGGGATTATTAGCAGTATTTTTCCTTGGTAAAGCTGCTGGTAAAGGTAGTCGTAGAACTGGTCTTCTAGCTGCTTGCATTCAGATGCTGGTATATCTGGTAGCCCCATTTTTCAGATATATGAATGACAGCACCTTCTTTATATTGAGAACTAATGCAGATAAGTTTACGGTAACCCTTACAATGCTCCCAATCGCATTTGGGTTGGTCATCCATTTCATCCGAGAAGGCAACCGCAGCATTTGGATCATTGCTGCGTTGACTTCATTTGCCGTTTCTGGGATTCACCCCCTCATATCGGCGATGCTTACGTTAGGCTTGGCAGGCTTTGGAGGAGTTCACCTTCTCATCAACTTCCGTTCACGTCTTGCCTGGATTAGAGTAAGCCTTACCGGGATAATTGCTGTGATCGCGTTGATCTTGCCATTGGTATTGTTAGTGCTCTCTCTAACTGTAATGCCTATGGCTCCATCATTTCCATCTAGCTTCGATGGATGGTCAGTCAAAATTGTGCAGGCGCCAGCACTCCCCTTCATTCGATTGCCAACTCTTGATTGGGTTGGCCCCCTACCAGAATTATCTAGATTAGAACCTGAGGACGTGAACACAAATACTAATCCATTCCTGATATGGCGGTATTCGCAAAATTCTGTCCGCCAGAAGTTTCTGGTATTCAGTTTGGATCGGTACATTTCCAATCCTGCCATCGTCCTTGACCCACCTTATTTTCTGGCATTGTTGCTGAGTCTCTTTCTCCTCTGGCGAATCAAATCAAACCTCGGCGCGCAACTCGCGGTTGGCGTTAACTTAGCTGTCGTTTTAGCATTATTTAACCCAATCCTGACTCCCTTGATGGGGAAATTAGTGATGCCCTGGATCCTCTATCGCTTGGCCTGGATGATGCCGTATGCGATGATTATCACAATGGTACTTATCAGTATATGTAAATGGATTTCAAAGGTATTTGGACACTTATTCCGAAGCCCAAATCTTTCATTCAATTTGGATGGCTGGCTTCCGGTAATCCTATTGGGCATCGCGGTAATACTTTTTCAAGGGAACATACGTGCCAACCTGCGTGAGAAACTTCATTACACCACCCTCGTCAGCCGATACCCTCAACCAACACAATTGTTAGAAACCCTTTCGCGTTTAGTTTCGACAGAGGAAGCAATGGTCGCAGCAGATCAGAGCATGAGCGTGACGATTCCGGCTTATGTCTCAAGCGCCAGTATTATTGCTCATCGTGTCAACAATACTAGCGAGTCATTCCCTGCTAACCAGCAAGATGTTGCTTTAGCAAGGATGATAGACCAATATGAATTGTTCAACACTCCCTATCTGACTGAAAATTCAATTCAGATATTGCTGCGTTACGGGGTGGACTACATAGTAATTCGTACGGATGAAACCATCAACTGTCAGTTCCATTTGGCAAATCGTTGGTTTGAGTGGGTGTTGGATGATGGTGATTACTCTTTATACGCAATAAACCAAGCTCCACAGATAAACGATAGTATTCGAGGTTTTACTGCCCTGGATACATATGATCCTGATCGAGCTGAGGAGTACTTCCGATCAGCTTTGCAGCAAGATGATACCGATTTGCTTGCGCAAGCCGGTCTTGCCATGGTTTACCGCATGCGTGGTCAAATTAATCAGGCACTGGAACAATGGGAAGCGATCGCACTGGTCGAACCATCCGCACCGATTTATGAGCAGATCGGTCGTATCTATCAGGAGTTGAATCATTCGATAGCGAGCCAGACAGCCTATGAGCAGGCAGTTTCGATGTCACCAGAAGCAAATTTCTATCACTGGCGACTTGGTAACGCCTTTGCTGGTCAACAACAGGTAAACAGTGCGGAGGATGAATATCGCCTAGCAACTAGATCAATCAAGGACGAGGCAACCCGGCTTGTGATTATAGGTGACCATTGGAGATTACAAAATAGGAATGACTTGGCTGAAAAGCACTTTCGCCAATCCCTCGAGACCAGGGATAGCATGTCGTTACAGATTCAACTAGCCATAACTTTGCAGAACCAGGGGGAGTTTAATCAAGCTGAAAAGATCCTAGAAGAGGCTCGACAGAATAATCCTGGCTATAGTGAGGTGTTCATACCTCACCAGGCCAACTTAATGACGGAGCAGGGAAAATTTGACCAGGCAATAGAGCTACACAATCAACTGATCTGGATGCAGGATTTGAAAACAACCGATAGTGCACCAGCCCAGATTTCTAAGATAAGCACATTGTTGGAAGCCAACCTCGTTGAAGAGGTTGAGGATGCGTTACTGAAGATATTACGCAATAATCCTTACAATTTGTTGGCATATATTCATACAGCAAATCTGATGCTTGAAAAAGGTGAAAACATCATTGCTGCAGCAGCATTTGATAAGGCTTTGGAAATCAATCCATATGATATTGGAGCTTATTACTCTCTCTACAACCTTTCGAATGAACTGCCCAAACTAGGTGATTCATTTGACCTTGCCGACATCGAGTTAGATGTTACAAATAATCAACCGCATCTATTTATGCTGCAAGGAAATCAGTTTCTGGATCTCGGGATGACAACCTCAGCGATTACTGCCTACCAGACTGCGCTGGAAATGCTTGAAAGGAGCAAGCAGGATTATTGGGAAGGCATTGAATTTTCGCAGCTAGGTCAGGGCGAAATCGAACAGATGAAAGCGATTATCTACAACCTGCTCGGCACCTCCTACGAAGAATTAGGTTTGGTGGATCGAGTTATGCCTGCTTTCCAAACTGCTGTAGTGCTTGATCCTGACAATGCCTGGCATTTGATTGAATTAGGGAATGCCTTTTACAGGCGTAATGACACCATTTCAGCAGAAAATCTATTCAAGCAAGCTATTCAATTAGATCAAACCCGATTGGATGGTTACGTAAGTCTCGTAGATTTGAATCAAAAAATGGGAAAGCTGGAGTCGGCTACCCAATATCTCTATGAAGCAATTGAGGAGTTTCAATCACAGGCTGATCAACCCTTACAAGTGAATATAAGGCTTGCAAATAGCACTGTCAAAAATAGTTCGGTCGTGTTTGGAGAGCTTTATGGATCAGAATCGATTATCGAAAGCCCTGTGGCCCACCTGATATTGTCAGCGGATATCACAAATTTGCCTGAACTAATTCAGACATTAGAAGCACAATCACAATATGAGGATGTCCTCACCCTGGCATTAATCTACCGGCTTACACTGCAGTTTGATGCTGGGATTGCTTTTCTCCAAGAACAGATCTCCCTGGCCGAGAGGAACAATACGCCATCTTCAGTCCTTTCAGATTATTACAGCAACCTTGGAGACTTGTTCTTCGCCAAAGATCAAAATAGGTTAGCTGGTGAGGCATACATTCACGCGCTAACTCTCAATCCACAGTCGGCACCTGCGAATGTTGGATATATTGAAGTGCTTCTCCGAGCAGGGCAAACAGATCGTGCTAGGGGATTAATAGAAGAAAAATTAGCCAGTTCTCCCGGGTTGATAGAACTGCAACTACCTCTGGCAGAACTATTATTTCAACTTGGGGATTTACCAAGGTCGGTTCAGGTTATTGAGGAACTTCTTGCCAATCATCTTGGGAATCCGACAGTACTTAATGCATTAGCACGTGCTTATTTTCGTGTCGGCGACTTGTCTACTGCGGAAGAGGTGTATCTGCAAACACTCCAGAACACACCAAGCGATGCGCAAGCTTATCTGGGTCTTTCCGAAGTGCATATTGCACAGGGAAAAATGAAAGCTGCTGAGGAAAATTTATTAGCCGCGATTCGGGTGGATTTCACATTCACGGATGGCTACCTGGCCCTCGGCCATTTATCCATGCACCGGGCACAGTACCAAAAGGCAACCGAGTGGTATCGGCAAGCAGCGCTCCTTTCACCTTGGGATCCAGGGGCTGCCCTCGGACTTGCTGATAGTTATCGTCAGCTTGGTGATCATAAACAGGCTGAGGCAATATTGCTACGAGCAAGCGAGCAGGACCAGATATCGGGTGAGGCTCTGTTGGCGCTGGCCGACTTGTACCAGGAACAGGGGCAGCCTGAACAGGTTGAGAGTGCGTTACGAGCAGTCATCTCAACTCCAACAGGTAGCGAGATCATACCCGTCACGGGGCAGCCAGAACACGCTGATGTTGCGCTGCTGGAAGATTTCCATGGTGAGGGAAATGCGTTGGAAGCTCATCTGGCGTTGGCCAATTACTATGAGCAGCGTGGTCAGGCTGAACTATCTCTCCAACAGTTGCAGTTGGCCATGGATGCGTTCCCCGCATCCCCGGAAGCCCCAGCGCTCTATGCAGAACAAATGCGCCAAATGGGGCGCACCGAAGAAGCCCTGGAATGGCTGAACAAAGCTCAGCAAGCCAGTCTACCTACCTCCCGGGGCTATCGCCTTCTGGCAGTCACTTATCTGGAATTGGAACAGACTGATCAGGCCAATGCAATGATTGAGCAAGCCATCTTGCTTGACCCGGGAGATTGGCACAATCTAGTGCAGAAGGCTGCCATTCTGCAGGAAATCGAAGATCCTTCAGCAGCCCTGCGCACCCTACAAAAAGCTGCCCACTTAGCCCCGCTACAGGGTCAGGTTTGGCAAGCAGTAGGTGAACTACTGTTTGCCCAAGATCGACTGAAGGCCGCAGAAACTGCCTGGAAGCAGGCGATTGCCGTCGAACCAGCTCACCTGCCACCCTATGGTTTGCTCGTTGATCTCTACCAACAGACCGGCAACATCGAAACTGCGAAGGTGGTCTTGACGGATGCCCGAGAAATTGCACCGAACAGCTATCTGGTAGACCTTTATACTGCTCAGTTCGAAGAGAAAGAAGGCAACTGGCAAGCCGCTGAAGTCGCCTTGCAGCAGGCAATCCAGAAAGCTCCTGGCCGTTCTACACCATATGAAGCCTTATTTGCTTTGATGCTCACGCAGCAACAATTTGATCGAACGAAGTACTATTTAAAACAAGCATTGCAGGTTGAACCAGACAATGATTTGCTATTGAATGCACTACTTAATGTAAATTACTTAATTATTGAACCCTTTTATAGTGATCCAATTGTTTGGGCCGATGGAACGAGAAGTTCTAACCGGACGCAGATGCTCTTGGAATTAGAGAATATATTTAGGGACGTTCCCCATAATCCATTAGCGCTCGAATGGGTCGAACTAAGAGTTGAACTAAAACACATTTTTGGTAGTCTTGAGAATTATTCTGATGAAATCGCAACTATTAGAACCGAACTAACCCGTATTGCTCAAAATACTCAACAAATGGCCCACCGAATTTCAGATATTGAAGCAGCCACTTTTTATTTGCACCATCAGAATCAAAATCAATTCGTTAAGCTGGGCGTCCAAGTAGAACCACAAACAATGTTCTGGCCTTCAAATCGATCTATCAACACCAATCAATAAGATCAAAACATGTTTCGTTGGAAAAGTATCGACTAATGCATCGTAAATATCGGCTCCAAAAAACTAAAAGTGTTTTTTCTGAGGATAACGGGACTGGACAATCAGGAATTCTATTGCGCTGTTCAAATCAGATATCACGACAATGCATACCTCTACTGCTAACCTGTTTAATAATCTTGCTTGTAGCCTGTTCTGGTTTGCCGACAGTAGAATCCCATGACAATTTGACAGATTATTTGGAATTGGAAAACGAACCAGTTTTAAGTGCAGCACCAACGCTTTCTCCCGCTACACCTTTGCCAATTCCTTCTATTTCACCCACACCCGTTCTCCTTGTTTTTCCAGGCGAGATTTTCAGACACCCACAGGGGGTATTTGAACTTTCCCTACCCAAGGGCTGGACCCTTGTCCGAGCGAATGATGGCGATGTTGAATTCCACAACCCTGGAAAAGGAATCTCATTCCAAATTTTGATCACGAATGTAGGCCTTGTGTTAGATCAAGCATCTTTCCGTAGATTTGTCGATGCGCAGGAGGTAAATTTCTTCAGCGCATATGCCGATTATGTTGAGATTGGACGGCATTTTGGTCAGGATGATAGTACTGCGTTGGTTGAAAAGCATTTGACGTTTAATGCCAAATATCAGCTAATAGCGTCTTTATACCAACAATCAGAGGAATCCATTCTCAATCTAAATATTTGGTCAACCTCAACATTCTCTAAAGAAAACATCGCTGAGTTTAAATTGTTTTTCGACAATATCCACCTTTTCCCTGAGAATATCTCGGCTCAACCTGTTTACCAGTGGGTATATGAGTTTCAAAGCAATAATGGACTATATTTCGGGCGGGTACCCCTTCAATGGGTGCGAGAACATAGCAATACGGAAAATACTTTGGTCGAACGTTTCGTATCCCCAGACTTGCAAGCCGTAGTCCAGCTTACACAATACGACGATGGCAATAAGATAAGTATTGGTGACGCTAGCTATATGGCTCTCATGTTACTTCGTGATGAATATGACCCAGACCTTACTATCATCGAGAGTATACCGCTTCCGGAAGGTGGAGAACTCCTGAGTTGGACAACATCAGGGGGTGATATTAGCGGGGCTACGCTTTTTGAAATCAAAGATTCAGCCCTGATAATTATCACTCGGTCTTGTCCGACGGAGAAGGCATATCTCTATCAAGATATTCTTCAGCAGATTTTTGAATCTATCCAACCTATCAATAGCTGATCAATTCATTTTTAACCTGATCTATTAAGAAGAGCGATTCGAGAAATGGAAAAAGCACAAACTTGGGAAGTCTCATGGTATTCACGCGAAGATCGACCCAATATCTTGGCTGCGAATCAGGAAGAGTATGGCAGCGCTGACACTGCTCACGCTTCGTATTTTGAATGGGTTGTCGAGAAAAATCCTTGCGGACCGCCGGTATTTCCAGTTGCACGAGAAGTAGATACCCAACGAGTTGTTGGGTGGGCACTTTTTACGCCCTTCAAGATCATATGGCAAGGAGAGGAGAAAAAATTTCTGATCGGCTTTAACCTCATGGTAAGAAATGAATACCGCCGTATGGGAGTGGCTTCAAGAATAGTCCCCTTTGGATTAGCAGATGGGAAAAGAAAAGGCCACCAGTTTATGCTTGGACTAGCCAACTCTAAATCGACCAGGGTTCACCAGAAATTGGGCGACCCGATTGGAGCCACTATCCCAATGGTAGTCCGGCCCATGGATATTGCATCCCTGACAAATTCCTTCACCAAGAACTCGGTGCTGAAATGGGTAATTCAACTTTTTTGGAGGCTTGCTGAGCGGACTATTTGTCGCGAAAAACGAAAACATAATGGAAAGGTAAAAGTAGAGGTCAAAGAGGAGAGCGAAATTGGTGTTGAATTCGATGATTTTTGGGAGAATGTGAAAGGAAAGTACAACCTAATTCTGGTTCGAAATCAGGCATTTCTACAGTGGCGGTTCCGTGAGATGCCGTTACGTTCTTATCAGATTTTTACTGCCAGGAGGAACAGCGAACTTCTCGGATATATCGTCTTGCGTATCGCTGATATTCGCGGAATTCGTTGCGGTCTGATATCAGATTTGTTGGTCTTACCGGGTAAAGTTGGAGATATCGCCGGACAACACCTTATGAACGTTGCCACCCAGAATTTCCGGGAGGCAAAGGTACAGTTATGTGGAGGGTTAATGTTATCCCATACGCAGGAATATCGCATCATGCGAAAAGCTGGCTATTTACGGAGTCCAGATATTTTTGCACCTCAATCGATAACTATGGTCATCTCTCCTTTACTTGATGATATCCCGCCCCGCGATATTCTGCGAGCTGAATCGTGGTTCATTTCGAACGCTGATCATGATGCGGTATAAGAAAATATGATTAATTCTCGAAGGAAATGGAGTTGGAAATGAAAACCTGTACTCGTTGTGTCTTACCTGAAACGTACCCGGGGATAAAATTTGATGAACTAGGAATTTGCAATTATTGCAATTCTCACAAGAAATGGGTTTACCGGGATCGGGAATTGCTAGACAATTTGCTGTCGGGATTCAGTGGAAAAGGGGAGGAGTACGACTGTGTGATCGGAGTAAGCGGCGGGCGAGATAGCTCCTACGCGCTGCACTTCCTGGAAAAAGAGTGCGACCTAAAGATAATTGCATTTACAGGCGATAGCGGATTTATCCCCCAGGCTGCCAAGGAAAATATGAAGAGGATGACTGATATCTTGGGTGTCGAGTTGGTTACCTACAATCATGATCTCTTGAAACGCTGCGTAAAGCAGGATTTGAGGGCTTGGTTGCGCCGACCTTCCCCTGCTATGATCCCAATGATATGCAGTGGTTGTAAGCTGGCGATCTCACGGGAAGTGCTACGGTTTGCCAAGCGCAACCGGATCCCCCTGGTGATCATGAATGTGGAAACCCCAATTGAAATTGGGATTTTGAAGAATCAGCTCCTGGCGACCAATCCCTTGGGAAGAATCAGCCAGAAGAAGGGCATCGCTTTGCTACTCGGCTTATTCTACGAACTATTAAAGAATCCTTCATATCTCTCTCCCTACAATGCATATGTTTTTGTGTTGGAGTATCTTTATTTTTTCCATTTCAAATCCGTTCAAAAAGTATTGTATCCAAAACAGACCGTTCTGCTTGATCTATACCGGTACATAACCTGGGACGAGAAGGAAATACTAACAACCATCATAGACGAGCTCGAATGGAGAAAAGCGGATGGCGCGCCTTCCACCTGGCGTTTCGACTGTGAACTCAGCTACCTGAAGAACTTCTTATTACTTGAAGCTATTGGAATCAGCGAAAAGCATGACGGCATGAGTGCAATGGTTCGGGAGGATATGATCACACAAGCTGAGGCACTCGAGAGACTAGATCCCGAAAACGTTACCCCACCAGATGCCATCGAAACTGTGTTGAACCATATCGGCCTAAAAGAGGCTGAGAAACACTTGTTTTATGACCGCGTAGAAGCGCTCCAAGCAGAGAAAAGCAGGTCAGAGTAACCGCATGGATGAATTAGGTAAGCATGTCCGCAAGTTGGGTCGACAAATCCTAAAAAACCAGTGGATAATTAAGTCCTTTGGAATTGTGGTTTTTATTCTGATTCTCTTCCAGATCGATTGGCCAGAATTCTTCACAACTATTTCGCGGGTTGATCCTGTTTGGGTGATCGGATCACTGATCTTGCAAGCTGTAGCACTATTTGTGACCACCTGGCGTTGGAAGTTCATCATGCAACACCTGGATATCCACGTTTCCTACGGGCGGTCCATGGTCCACCAGTTAATCGGGACAGGGATGGCGATGATCACGCCAGGGCAGCTAGGTGAATTCATCAAAGTGGTTTATCACCGGGGAATGGGTTTTCCTATTCCAGAATCTGCTTTGAGCATTATCATCGACCGATTTTACGATCTTGCCATGCTATGTCTGTTTGGCTTTATCGGAATTGGTGTCATATTTGGTATCCAAATAGAGCATTTAATTATCATAATAGTGATCTTGATTTTGGTCGGTCTGGCAGCATTTTTATATCTGCGGGATAAAGAAAATAACGCTCAACGGGTAGCCCTCATCCTGACCCGAGTCAGCCCTAAACCTTACAAAGAAATGATCCGGCAAAACGTTGAAAACCTGATCCAGCAGGTGACTTCAATGAAGCCGGGATTAATCCTAAGTTGCTTGTTGCTTTCATTCGCCAATTACAGCCTACTCTTAATGAAGGTTTACATGCTGGCTCTGTCAGTACACATGCAGGTCGAGTTCTGGTTCTTTGCTTCCGCGGTGCCTCTGTTCAGGTTAGTAGGTCTGGTGCCGATAACGATATCCGGTATCGGCACGCGTGATGCGGTAATTATTTACATTCTTTCCAGTGTAGGAATCCCCCCGGAATCATCGCTGATACTATCCGTATTGAGCCTGGTTACCTTCCAGTTGCAAGCTCTGGTGGGGGTATTATTTTGGTGGCGGTTTCCGCCTACGCCTGACGTGACTGTCGTATCGCCTACGGAAGCGGTTTTAGGAGAGCGGTGATATGAATGGTATGGAGCATAAAATCCGAGCTGCCCTGAATTTTGTTCACAATTATTTTCGCCCAGTTAGGATCTGGAAGAAATCTCTGCCTGCCAAATCCATATTCGTCCTGGCGGTCGTCTTATTTCTGGGGGGTGGAACTCTACTGCCTGGGTATGCATATTCTGTTGTTCAGCCAGACCCTATCAGCGATCTATCAACACTACCTATAACCTTTCCTGCCCAAAGTTCTGAGTTGATTTCATATTTTAATGATATTGCGCGACCTGATGATATCGTTTCTTTTCCTATGCAGTTCCTGTCGATGCTTCCGGAAATCAAGGCTGGGCAAACCATGGTTGCTTTTGCATCCTGGCAGGAAGCAGAAGAAATAATCCACAGCATTCAGACTGAGATTGACTGGGTGTTGTACAATCCTGAGCACTGGGAACACACTCCGGCTGCTGAACAGCAAAACCTTCCAGCCACCGTTCAGAACGCAGCCCAATTTACGCATAATAATGGATTGCATTTTTTCCTGGCACCGAATCGACGTTTCATAGATGAAACCCTGGAAGAGATTGCACCTCATGCTGATGCACTCTTGCTACAGGGTCAGCGTCTTCAGGACGACCCAGAATTCTTTGCGGCTTGGATGAGTGAGAAAATCGAGGTCGCACGTTCTGCCAACCCTGATCTCCTGATCTATGTGCAAGTTGGAGCCAATCGAGGTACACCAGAAGTGATGCTGCGTGCCATTCAAACTGTTGCCGATCAAATAGACGGTATCGCAATCTGGTCTCAGCCGCGTACGCTAGGAAACTTACAGGCATTCATCGACTTGCTCAGAACTGGCTCCCAAGTATTGAGCGTCGAAACTATCTCCCCGACCAGTACATCTATACCACCGACCCCATATAGTGATCCAACTTCAACGGCATCTGATCCTGTTCCCACATTGACCTCCACACCAGGAGGACAACGGGATCCTATCGAGAGTGTGACTCCGATCTGTGTCGGTGTTATGGTTATTTCCTTAGGAGTACTAATCACCGTTTTCGCTTTGCAATTAAGAAAGCATCTGTCGGGAGAAAAATAGAATTTTCTTTGGGAGACTAACCCCTCTAAGGTCTTTTCCATCAACTGTTGGTTGAATTACTGGGAATTCTTAGTTTGGTGATAGTTCCCCGCTGCATTTTGGAAATCTTAGAACCTGGAAGAAATCCTTGAACTTTAGGAGAGAAGAAATGAAACCCGCTCTAGTTATAGAATACGTTGATCAAATAAATGGGTCTAAGGGATATGCAGTAGTTGACCGATTTATTAATGGTGTTGCTGGTGGGGGGATACGAATAAGGGAAGGCCTGACCAAAAATGAAGTTATTCAATTGGCCAGAACCATGACAAACAAATTTGCATTGCTGGAGCCCCAGCTCGGAGGAGCGAAATTTGGAATAGATTACGATCCAAAGAAGCCAGATAAATGCCATGTACTAAACCGATTTGTTGAAAGTTTGAGGGAGATCTATTTAACTTGTTGTGTCACCGGAGCAGATTTGAATACAACTGAAGATGAGGTCATCACCGCACTTGAGATGGCTGGTATCCCCTCGCCTCAGTTCGCCTTGGCTAGAGCTTTTTACCATGATAGTGACTCCGTCAATGAAGCGATCAATAGGTTGGCAAAAGGAATCGCTTTGCCGGTAGACGGAATCCCTATGAATGATGCCATTACTGGTTTTGGGGCATGTCAATCGGCCGCAACCGCTCTTTCCATGAATGGCACTTCAATTGACAAGGCACGGATTACGATTCAAGGATTTGGCAAAGTTGGGGGATCGGCGGCTAAAAGTATCTGCAATCTGGGCGGCCAAATTATTGCAGTATCGGATGTTGATGCTGCAATAATTTATGAGAAAGGATTAGATTGCGAGCTATTATTGCAAAATCGGGATGAATATGGAGTGATTCAAAAAGGCAAATTACCAGAAAACTATCAGATTTTGGATCGGGATTCCCTTTTGTATATGCCAACGGATGTTCTTATTACTGCAGCAATTTCGAATGTAATATGCGACTCAAATGTAAATTTGGTTAAAGCGAACATAATCGTCGAAGGCGCAAATAATTCTGTTACGCCTTCTGCTATGAAAACTTTGGCGGCACGCGGTACTTTGGTAATTCCAGATTTTGTTGCAAGCGGTGGTGCTGCCTTTCTTTATGGAGCATTAATTGGAAATTACGTCGATCTTTCTGTTGAGTCTATCTTGTCAACTTGGGATACATTAATTCGGCAAAATACTTACGATGTAGTTGCGTTATTAGCAGAAAATAGGATTTGCCCAATAGAAGCAGCCCAGCAATTGAGTGATGAAAGAATCCGGAAGTACTACCAATCAGGTGGTTCACGGGTTCCACAGGATTTTAAATCCTTTCAAATAGATTCACATTTGGAGTTATCCTGGAATTGGTAAATACTTCCGTCTGCTGGAGAAGAACCTCGTAAGACCATCACCTTCTTTGCCAAAGACCAATACGGGTCTATGGGAATCGCCGTGAAATTTGGGGGATCACTCCGGCAAATCCTGAAATCCTTTGAATTTCCAACTCTGTGGTAGAATTTCCTGATAATTTGGATATTATTAGTAATAATTACGATGCATCAACTTCCAACTACTTCATCTACGGTGCATTCCTTTCCACTAACCATGATTAGTATGAGGTAGGCATGCAAGAAGATCCCAAAAACCCTCCAGAAAACCAAACTGAAAAAGAAGTCTCAAAACCTTCCGAAGCTGACTCTCAAAAACCCGTGAGAAGAAAACCGAAAAGCTGGCAGGATCGTATGTTGCCAATTATGGCTGGCATGTTGATCGCTCTGACGTTGTTCTTCTTTATCGCTACATTCGTGCAAATGTCATACTTACATTGGAATATACTAAACAGCCCTCCCATCGAGTTCGATATTGCCAGTGGGAATGCCCTAATCGAGGGGGCAGATAATTTTGTCGATATCTACGAAGCACGCCAATTTGAAATTCGTGCGTCGATGGAACGATTCATCGTTGAAAAGCGTTATCACCAGGCCGGAGTTTTGCTGATGTCTGGTTTGTGGTTACGTTACTTGGGATTTGTGACGGGCATGATCCTGTCTTTAGTGGGGGCCTCATTCATCTTGGGCAAGCTCAGAGAACCCACGCAGAAATTAGAAGGCAAATTCTCGGATATTTCACTCTCAATTAGCACAGCATCACCAGGGATTATCTTGGCCCTCTTGGGAGTGGTCTTGATGTTTGCTACACTGATCGACCGCGATACTTATAATGTTTCCGATGCAAATGTGTATTTGTCAGTTGCAGATCAAATTGATCTCCCCGATCTGGAAGGAGGAGACTTTGATCTTCCATCACCCGAAGAGGTATTTGGGCCTGAAAGCGACTCTGAAGCCAACCCATAGCAAGAATTGCCAGCTATCCTCGGGTGCTAGCCCCATCCCTGCCAATTTTGAGTATCAGCAAGGAATTTCTCTGAGAACCCCACATTGTCGTTCTTCTATTCAGTTAATGGTTGTAAGCGAAGATAGAATAAGGAGCATGTCATGAAGTTCATTCGCGAACTAACAGGCAGTGAGAAAGTTCTATTATTGATCATCATCATTCTTGTGGGTCTGGTACTGACCAGAAATCCAATCCAGGCGGCTAATGAAGGGAGTGTAGATCAATACTCTGACAAAGAATTGTATGAGTTGTTTTATTACTCGATTGGAGAGGAGAACCCGGCCGTCACGTTAATGTATCTGTTTGCATATATCCAGCGGAACCCGGTTGAATTCGCCAACGATCTTAATGGAGATACAGCCGAGTTAATAGATGCGTTTAACTCCTTGCTCGCCACAGTTCAGGCAAATTATAGCTATTTAAAGATAGTCAATGATCATCTAACGGATTGCAAAAAATATCCATGCGGTGATGAGCAAGCAAGCGTGAGCGCAACGGAAATAGAACGAGTCCCACCGAATATGGTAAAGGTGTGCGAAGGGTACAATCAAGAAGAGCCTTGCTTTTCCCTGCCAGCGGGTGAATATACCCAATGGCAGCAGTTGGGTGTAGCCAATGACTCGATTTCATCCATATGGGTTGGGGCTGACGTTGAAATTACACTCTGTGTGCATTCCCTGGGTCATACCGATGAGTGCCTGACTTTCGAAGATCTAGGTTTTGGTTTGGTCGATAATGATCTTCGAGATAATATCATCCCTGGTCACGGCTACTCAATTGATAACAATGTAAGCACTGCTAGAATCGTATACCGTCCCTTCCCCGGTTTGACACCCCCATAATCATGATCATGTTTCGCCTAACGAGTCACGTGCACTATTCTAATTGGCACAGACCATGATGGTAATAATTCAGATTATCCAATCGTCTGTTCAGGGCAAGTTCGTTATCCTAAGTGCAAAATCAATAGAACTTTCGCAGTTTGGCAAGTACATAGCTAGGAATAAGGGGTGGAGGCGAAGCCCCCACCCCTTATTCCCAGCAACTCACACTTAACGTGTATCACGAAATTAGAATTAAAGGTTTCTATCATGAGCAACATCAACCGCAAAGTACAACAAATCATCCAACCGCAAATGGTCATCGAAGGCGCGGGTGTACGCTTGTTGCGATCCTTTGGGCCCAGCCGTGACAACCTATTTGATCCCTTCTTGCTCTTTGACCATTTTGCTTTCAATGATCCCATCGAAGGCCCGCCAGTTGGGTTCCCCACACATCCACACCGCGGTATCGAGACGGTGACCTATATGCTGGAGGGCAATGTGCGCCACCGCGATAGCCTGGGAAACGTGGGCACCATAGGCCCCGGCGACATTCAGTGGATGACCAGCGGTCGTGGCATCATGCACGAAGAAATGCCTAAACGCGGTCCCAGCGGAGTGATCAACGGATTCCAGTTGTGGGTCAATTTGCCCGCAGCGCAGAAAATGAGTCAACCACGCTACCAGGAAGTCATCGCGGACAGTATTCCGATATTTAACAATGATGGGGTAATGCTGCGGGTTGTAGCTGGAGAATACCAAGGCGTTTCTGGCCCAGTGACTGAAATTGCAGCTCGGCCACTCTATATGGATGTGACATTGGAACCTGACTCAGAGATTCGTTTCTCAGTGCCAGGTGAGCACAATGCTGTTGCGTATGTCTTCGAGGGGGAGGGCCTCTTTGGTGTAGGCGCTGATGGCCAAGGCGAGTATATCGACTCATTATCGATGGTTGTCTTCGATGATGGTGAGATGCTCGCTGTGCAAACTGGTGTGGGATCTTCTGTGCGATTTATGTTGATGACGGGTTCACCCTTTGGAGAACCGATTGTCCCCTATGGACCTTTTGTCATGAACACTCAAGAGGAAATCCAGCAGGCATTCATCGATCTGCGCAATGGGACCTTTGTGCAAGCCTGATTTCTCAAACCTCCTGATCTCTCAACCGGAACAAGATGTGGCGAGTATTGGTTATCAGCAGGATGGCTAATAACACAAGATAGAAACGATTGCCGAGCACTTTCTGGATGATCTCTGCAGGTTGTAGATCGAATCCTTGGAAGATTTGAATCCCTGCAAGGAAGAACACGCTGATCAGTGTGACCAATAGCACTCTCCCAATTAGCTTGATGATCATGGATGCGGTGAATACCCACTTGCCCACTAGGGAGCTGAAGTTGAACATGGGTGAGCCAAGAAATGTTTGGGTTCGGTAAAGCAATTTCTCTCCGGTTTTGGCAACTTCTTCGAGTCTCAGGAATACGGCATCATCGAGGCCATGCTTGAATTGGTTCTCAATATTTTTTTGAACGCGCTTCTTGGCTTGATTTTCTCGAAATTTGCGGAAGCGCAGATATTCATCAAAGCGGTCGACATGTTTGCTTAGTCGGACAGCGATGGTATCGTAGAGCAACGTCGCTCGGATCATTCTCAGGGTGTGTATGGTCACTGGGACATTATGATCACGCGAAAACTTAAAAAAGCTCATCCACTGTCTAACAGAAGTACGCTCCCACCACTCTGTATGGGCATTCTTACTTTTGAAGATCGTCAAAACGCGCGTGTATTCGGCTTCAGCTTGGAGAAATAATTCCTTGACGTCCAAAGGCGGCAGGGGTTCGAAAAGTTTCATTGTGCCGCGGGCCATCCCTTCGGCGTTGTTCTCTCCTGAGGCCATGGCGGTCAACTCTAGCCCCAGACGCTGCTCGCGGTTGAACGATCCGCAGGAGCCAAAATCGATGAATGTCAGTCTGGAATTGCGACGAACAATGACATTGGCCGGATGCGGGTCCGCATGGAAAAATAAATTCTCTTGCATGCCCCAGTAATTGACCCAAAGCAGGCGCTGGGCAACCTTGTGGGGATCGATATTCAAGGCCTGCATTCGTGAGAGGGCTTCGAGGTTTTTCTGCTCGACAGCTGCCATAATCTCCCAAAGCCACATTCCTGAAGAGTATTTCTGGACGATTACCTCTTGGTTGCAATACTCGAAGTAGGTGCGTGGCGCGGTGAAGAATTTCTTGCCGGTCTTTTTTGCGCTGCGTCGGAACATTTCTTGAAAACGGGCTTCTTGTACGAAGTCCAACTCTTCCAACAGAGTATTTTGAAATTCGCGGCGGATGTTTTGGGTATATCCGGGTCGTACCAAGGTCAAGAATTCAGCCAAATCGAGCAGCCAATCGAAAACCTTGAAATCGGCCATAAACAGTTCGCCTATCCCTGGACGACGAACTTTGACAGCCACTTTTTCGCCATTCTTCAAAATGGCCTGGTAGACATTAGCAATGGAGGCCGAACCTATGGGTTCTGGATCGAAAACGGCGAAGATCTCTTCCCAGGGAGCCCCTGTGGAACGTTCGATAATCTTGAGAGCCTGCTCCAGGGGAAAGGGGGGTACGCGGTCAAGCATTTTGGAGAGTTCGACGGTATAGGCCCAGGGTAGCAAGTCGATGCGCATAGCCATTTGCTGGCCGAATTTGATGAAAGTGCCCCCAGCGCGCTCGAATGCGCGCCGTAAGCGGACTGCCTGGCGAGCTTCGGAATCTCGTCGCCGAATACGATCCCACAGGTTTCCCCCCCAAAAATAGATGATCATCGAAAGCCAAATGAAAAGGCGGCTCAGCGCTTTGATGCGACTGGTTTTGAAAGCCAACGCTTCGACAACGGGTAAAGAAATATCGCTAACCGCTTGAGAACTGAATTCTCGCCTTGGGATGCGGGCGATTACGTCTTGGCGACTGTGGCCTTCGCTGGTATTGCTAGGCTCTATTTGTGAACTAGGTCGATCGCCATTTTGCGATTGCACCCGGAACTTGCGCCAATTTTGGACGGCACGTTGCACGCGTTTGCGAATTTTCGGGGGATTCCCTTCGAGCTTGTCAGCTGCCATCTGGCTCATGATCTGACCTCTTTATCGCCCAAACGGAAAAGGACCATGCGCAAATTTGTGAATAGTAATAATAATATGATCACTAAATAAACTCTATTCGCGATCAACAATCTAAAGGCATTGAAGAAATTGATCAGTTCATTATTGATGATCCACTCATTGACATAGATAACTCCTAAACCTGCCAATGTGACTAAGAAAATTTGTCCCAGCAAGCGAAATATGACCGAGAGCGTGTAAACCGATTTATCTAATACAGCGTTAAATTTTAGAACCGGTGTGGCCAGGATGCGCTGCAACTGGCGGAAGAGGCGTTCGCTGGTATCGGTCAGTTCTTCGATTTGCATGTATACGCGCCCATCGAGGCCATTCTGGAATTGGCGAGCAAAGCGCTCCTCGACGCGTTCCCGGGCACGTTTGGCGCGGTAGCTGGAGAATTTTTGATATTCGTTGACATGATCAATTTTGCTGCAAAGGCGGGCCGCGATAGTATCGTTGAGCAGACAGGCCCTGATCAAGCGCAGAACCTGAAGGTTCATGGTGATGTTGTGTTCTCGAGCGACGCTGACAAATCCCAGCCAAAGGCGCGCCGAGGTGCGTTCCCACCACTGGATATTTTTGCTCTCGATTGCATAGATGAATTGCCAAAAACTGACCTCCAGGTCTTTGATGAATTTGTTCGTGTCGATAGGTGGCAGGGGTTCGAGCAACACCATGGCGGCTTGCGCCATTTCAAGAGGATCGCGTTTCCAGGCGTAGTACATAGCTTGCTGCATGGCCTGGCGCTTCTCGCTACTCAACGCGCCTACGGAATCGAAATTGATGAATGTGATCCGGCTATTCTCTCCCACGATGACTTCATCGGGATGTAGGTCTGCCCGGAAGAGAAGGTGCTCATCTAACCCCCAAAAATTAACCCACAATAACCTTTTTGCAACCAGTTTTGGATCAATATTAAGCTCTCTTGCCCTGGCTAAGGCATCAGGATCATTCTGCTCGACAGCCGCTAAGAGTTCCCACAGCCACATGCCACCCGAAAATACTTCAACGATCACATCCCGGCTGCAAAGTTCAAATCGGAGGCGTGGAGCTCGGAAGAACTTCTTCCCTGATTTCTTGGCTTCGCGCCTGAACAAGGATTGATGACGTGCTGCAATCTGGAAATTCAATTCGTCTTCCACCGCTTCGCGCAGTTCTCTGCGGATGTTTTGCGTGGAACCAGGTCGTAAGATGCTCAAAAACTCAGCGGTTTCCAGTAGCCAGTCCAATGCTTTTAGATCGGCCATGAACAGCTCGCCGATCTTTGGGCGGCGAACTCTGACGATCACTTTTTCACCATCACGCTGGATGGCTTGGTACGAGCAAGATATTGAGCTAGAAACAATCGGCTTAGGATCAAATGTGGAGAAGCAATCTTGAAGGGGCTGTCCGGCTGCTCTTTCAATCTTGGCTATCGCATCTTCGAATGGAAAAGGCTCCATCTCGTCGGCTATTTTGGACAATTCGACGCAGTATGCCCAGGGGAGTAAGTCGATGCGCATTGCTAGCAGGCGGCCGATCTTCTGGAAAGTACCGCCAGCCCTTTCGAAGGTATGCCGCAGACGGTCGGCTTTGCGGGCTTCAGAATTTTTCCCTCGGACGGCATCCCAGAGATTGCCTACTTGATACTGAAAACCAGCAGTACACCAGACTGCCAGCCTGCGAAGAACTTGACTGTATCGCAGCCCAAAGCTGGTCGTCTGCATCATTGGCGGTGTCACCTCGGTTGATTCCAGGGTGATGAACTCGCGCCGGGGTAAACTCGCCATGATGCCAGGCTGGCTAGCCCGCGATCTCGGGTGTAGCTTTATTGGCTGATGGGGTTCAGCTTTTTGCATTAATTGTGCGGGGTGGGGATTGTAGAAAAAGGGTGTAAACTGCTGCTCACACCCTTTTCTTGCTTCTTATATGCGCCATCTGCGCAATGTGCGCGAGAATGAACGCAGCTGACGCCGCAGGCGCTTCTGTTGGTCGCGTGTATTCATCGCCCGAGCGAGATCGTAAGGGATTGGGCTGGCTTCCTTCATCGCCCGACTCATCGCCAATCCTGAGTTGGGGATGAAATCACGGATGGCGCCGTCTTTTTTGCTGCGTGCAGATCTGCTGCTGCGTTTACGATAGGTTGAAATGCCCTCCTCGACGGCGCGTGCCATACGATGAGTCGAGCGGGTAAGGTGACGCTCCATGCGTTGGGTTTCTTCAAAGCCTCTCGAATAGCGTCTCTTTTTCTTCTTGCTTTTCTTCTTTTTGAGCGTCAATACAATGGGCTTGTTGAATTCATCAGCTTGAGTTTCCAGAGCTTGTTGAGTTTTATCTTCTGTCATTTTTCGTCCTCCACACCACGTTTAAAACGAATTGGTTTGTCACACTAAAAGAGTACTTTGCTAACCTACCAACCGCGTTGGCTCTCTAGAAATATCGGTCTCCGCTGGCTACTGCCCGTACATATATATATAGCCTGGGAAGCTAGAAACCAAACATCCCACGAGATCGCTTTTGTTTGGGCTTTCTTCGATATACTAAAACCAGCGGTACCATGGTCTTGCCCTCGAGTTCATCGCCGAGCATAGAACCAACCTCATCGATGACATCCTCCACCTCAAACCATAGCTTACCGCGTCCTTCCATCAAGCGTTTGATCCTCTTTCGCTTCTGTTTTCCCAGGTCAATGATAATCGGTTCGGTGACTTCGAAATCGAGTTCATCCGATTTATTTTCCTCTGCCATAACTATCTCTCCTTTGCTTTCGTGAACCTAAAAATTACACTCTAATCATAGCACAGTCTGATATTCTGCTACAATAAGTTTGTGGATACGGAAGATAGATTACCTATTATTTCGTACATTTAGGAGGTTGCAATGAGAAGAGCACTGGGAAAATTTGAGACTGCCGCGGCGCTTTCAGGGGAGCATGCGGTCTGGAATATTGTGGGGCTTCTGCACCTGGACGGAATCCCGTCTCCAGAGACTGTGCGCGGGGCCTTAGATCTGCTTCAAACTCGCCACCCCTTTCTGAGAGTTCGCTTGATTCAAGAAGGTCGCAGGCATTATTTTGTCTCTGGTGATGTTCCTGAAATTCCATTGACCGTCGTCGAGCGCAGAGATGACGGCCATTGGATGGAGATCGTTCAAGACGATCTCAACTTCAAATTTGATCATGCTCAAGGCCCCCTGTTGAAATGCACCATACTAACCGATAGACAAAGTCGGGCTGATCTGATCCTCACAGCTCAACACTCAATCGTTGATGGACTCTCCATCGAGAACTTATTCCGTGAGTTAATGACGCTGTGCGCCAAAATCGAGTCCGAAGAGGAGATTGAAGGCTACGACCGACTGTCGCCCTTACCACCGGTGGAAGAATTCTTCCCCTCAGGTTTCCATAGATTCGATCTTAACCGCAAGACCTTAAGGTATTTTCTCGGCCAGATGGGCGATGAGTTTAGCTATCAGATGAAATTGCGCGGCAAACGCAAACCACCCATCAACCTTGATGCGCGTGGATGTGTCTTGCCCTGGCGCACACCCCGGGATGTGACCGCAACCCTGGTGCGCCGGGCGCGGGTGGAACGCGTCACCCTCAACAGCGTGGTCAATGCTGCGGTACTCTTGAGCGTGCAGAAGCATCTTTATGCTGGTGCTGATATGCCTTTCCGATATATGTCTATGGCCGATTTGAGATCTTATCTCGAGCCACCCGCACCTCGCGATCAGGTCGCTTGTTATATCTCCCCCCTGCGTTACACTGTTCAAGTTATGGCAGAGGATGATCTATGGTCGTTGGCGCGCCGCATCAATAACCAGATCCACGCCTCCACCAAACGCGGGGATAAGTTCCTGGCTTCAGTGATGGGGGAACAGTTCATGCGTATGACCTTTGGGATGAAGAAGTTCCGCATGGCCACCACGGCGATCAGTTATGGGGGCGCATCGACGCTTGAACGAGAATTCGGTCCCTATAAGATCACAGGCGTGCATGGCTTTGTGTCCAATTTTGGCTTAGGCCCAGAATTCTCTGGACAGGTCAGTATCTATGACGATGAGCTATGGTGGGATATGCTTTACATGGATACGGATATGGATGCTGATATGGCGCAACAAATTGCCACTGAAGTGGCGGCTTTTATCGAAGCTTGTGTAGAAAATGATCGTACTTCATGAGTGAACCATCTATTCCAAAATCGAGAATTTGTTAAATGTTTGCCCCCTCCCCTAACCCCTCCCCCGACAATCGGGTGAGGGGTATTTTCGTAAAACAGGTGCGAGCAGGCGTAAACCGCCGCTCGCACCTGTTTTTACGAAATAGAATCCCCCCTTCCCTGCTGGGGAAGGTGGGACGCGAAGCGGGGGATGGGGAACTATTTCCGATCGAGTCGATTAATTAGAATCCCCGTCACCATCAGGGAAATCACCGCCATAGCAATCAATATCCCCCAAGATTGGAGCATCAACTCATCCTCGTATGGCAGCATCAGATCCTCGGTCGCATCGGGGTAATTGAAGCACATCGTTTTCCCAGCCTGGGATTGGGGTGCTTGCGGGTTAGCGGGGGGCTCGCTGCAAACAATCGTGGCTTCCACTTGCTCTTCTATATCAATCGTCACCCCCAGGGCCGTCAGCGACCAGCGCGTTGCTGTCAAATAGGAGAGGGGTTCGGCAGCGTTATCTCGCAAGTCGAAAACTGTGCCGGCGAAGAAGAACTGGAAGAACAGCAAGATCACCAGCACATAGATGGCCATATCACTGGATCGGCTGACCGCCGAGACGATGAATCCGACCCCCATGCTGGCTAGCATGGTCAAGAACAATGTGATAAAGAACTCCACGGGCGCGGAGAATATGAGCCCCTCTTCCGGATAATCGACCCCGAAAGATAGAACGACTAAATAGAAGAAGGTTTGGATGGCGGCAAAGAGGGTGAAGACCGCTACTTTGCTAGCCAGATAGGGCAGCACTTTCAGATTGACCATGCGCTCTCGCAAATAGATGCTGCGCTCTTTTATCAGTTCATTTGAAGGCACATACATACCCACTAATACTGCTTCCAACCCCATCACAAACACGAAGGTATTCAGATCGGCGAAGGGCGTATAACTCTCAGTCATCGTCCTGGCCGCAGCGACAGGGTCAGCAAGGATTCCGGTATCGCCGATCAAGATATCTGGTGTGGATATGATCAGTTGCAGCGTGGCTGTCAGCGGAAATAGCAACAGCATCAGCGCTAGGGTGAACCACTCACTTTTTAGGACGGAAAAGGCTCGCTGTGTCAGCACACTGAGTTGGCGAAGGAAGTCTTGAAGGCCAAAATGAATATTGGGCAACTGACCTTTCATGGCCGTCGGCCTTGTCAATTGCCGTTCGGCAACATATTTATAATGGTGCTCAGGTTTTCCTTCCAGGAAAACCTGCTGCCACTCATCTCCATGGCGTTCGATGCGCTCGTAAATATCCGCGAAATCATCAACTTCGAAGAATTCCAGGGTCTCCTGGGATGGGCCGAAATATACCAGCTTGCCCTGGGATAAGAAGGCCACGTGATCAGTCTGGCGGATGTTATCCGTGGCGTGGGTGATCAAGATTACCGTGCGCCCTTCATCAGCCATTCGCCGTAAGGTGTACATCATCTTCTTCTCAAGACCGGGATCCAACCCCGAGGTGGCCTCGTCCAGGTAGATCAACTTGGGATCAGCCAGCAATTCAGCAGCAATACTGACGCGCTTGCGCTGCCCACCCGAGAGATTGCTGACGCGAGTTTTGCGGATGGTCTCGGTGTTCATGCTGACCGTGTCTAAAACTTCGCTGATGCGTTTGGCGCGCTCTCCCTTGGAGATATCGGCAGGTAGGCGTAAACGCGCCGCATAATCTAGCGCTTTTTCGACGGTCAGCATCGAGTGCAAGATATCCGACTGGGGCACATAGCCGAGCTGGTGACGAAAATGTTCGTATTCTTTGTAGAAGTCATGTCCATTGAGACGGACTTCGCCTTCGCCAGGCCGGAAACCGATCAGGGCATTCATAAACGTGCTTTTGCCAGCTCCGCTGCCTCCCACAACGGCAATGAATTCGCGCGGCAGGATCGTCATATCGATATTATGAAGAATGCGCAATGGACCACTACGGGTTTTGACATCGACCCGCAGATCGGTCACATCCACGCGCATCCCGTGGCTTTGATATTTTGTCAGTACCCCATCCTTAAACAGCAGGATATGTTTGCCGATCTGGATCTGATCACCGTCGATGATTTCTGTGCGGGTGACGACTTGCCGGTTGACGAAGGTTCCGTTAGCGCTGCCTTGGTCTTCGATCCAAAATCTGTCTCCAAGCTGGCGAACGATGGCATGACTCCGGGAGACATCTTGATCGCTGAGTACGATGTCATTTTGCTCGGCACGGCCGATGGTGATCTCGCGCAGTTCCGTCACCAGGGTTGGAGATTCGAGGGTAGGGGAGAAGCCAGAGACTTCGATGCGGGTCTCAGTGGGATCGTAAAAGACCATCCCAATGGAAACACCAAAGCTCTCATCACCAATGCGGATGATATTCTCGCTTATGATCGGTGCGGGAATTCCCGGCTCTATAAATTGGTCGTTAACTCGCGTGCCGTTGGTGCTGTGCAGATCTGTGAGGGCATAGCCCTGATCTACGCGTTGGATTTGGGCATGTTGGCCAGAGACATAGCGCAGCCTGGAAGGGATCACAAAGTCACATTCTTCGCTACGCCCGATTAAAGTGACATCTTTTGTGATCTGGAAAATCTGCTCTTGCCCATTGGGCCAGTGTACTTTCAAGTAGGGATGATCAGATGGAAGTTGGGGTTGGTCCGACCGATCCTTGGTGGATGCCTGCCCCTCGATGATCCTTTCTCTCTCCTCTATGAGAATCTCCACTCCCAATTGGAATCGAATCTGAACGAGCTGACCTAGTTTCCCCAAACCAATCTGGATGGTATCGCGATCTTTGAGCAGGGCGCTCTCTTGAATGCGGGTACCATTTAACATGACTCCGTTGCGGCTGCCGAGATCCACGACACGAAAATCTTTCCCTTCCTTGCGGATTTCCAGATGTTTCCTGGAGATTGAGGTGTATTCGCTGGGAGGAATGATGTCGTTTTCTGGCCCTCTCCCAATCCGGAGAATATCTTCATTCAATAGGTGGGTTTGTTGTTCTCCCGATGGCCAGGTGATGATCAACCGGGATCGCTGGTACATCAGCGTATCTCCAGAATGCGAGTTTGGTGGTGAATGGGACATAGTGCGCCCTCCGAAATAGGATTAAAAATGTTATGATCTAAATCACGACAACGGACCGCAAAGGGAAATTAGTTTTGGGTCTATGGGAAACGCCGTGGGACTATCCAGATTTAGGCGTGAGTGGGGCGCGGAGCACCCCACTCACTCCTAAATCTGGAGGATCACCCCGGCAATTCCTAGAGAGCCTTAGTTTTCCTTTTTGCTTACTGCTAAGCATATCATAGAAAAAAGGTGAATGTATGGCTTTATCCATCGATGAAATCAAGCGTTTAGTCGGAATGCAATTAGGGATCAGGGATGTTCGCGATGATGATCGCTTCCTGGAGGACCTGGATGCCGAATCTGTGGATGTAATGAATATCGTTGTTGCAGTCGAGGAGAAATTTGGCGTGGAGATCAAGGAGTCCGAGATCCCTGGGATCCTTTCGCCTATCGATCTGTATACTTTAGTGAAGGATCGCGTTTCCTAACATAGAGCAGCCAATGCGGTTGGCTCGCTGTAAAAAATTGGTTTCATCCGGTCCCCCTAAGATAGACGATTGGAACGAAAACGGCAGTGACTGAAGGATGATGCTCACTAAAAATTTTACAACCTTGATAGAGATACTCGCCTACCGGGCAGAGCATAACCCTGACCAGGTAGCCTTCACTTTTCTCGGGGAACCTCACACCTACGCGGAGATGTGGCAAGAGATCAACCGATTTGGCGCATATCTGCAAGATGTAGGGGTTTCACATGGGGATCGGGTTGTGCTGGCATTGCCCAACACCGCCGAATTCTTTGGCGCATTTTACGGTGTGCAGCGGGTGGGGGGGATCGCCGTGCCTTTATTCCCTGGTTCCGGCTCGCGGCGGATTTTTTCGATTGCCGGATTATGTGGGGCGAAAGTCATCGTAGCGCCCAGTTCGCTTCCTAGGGAGCCGCTCGAACAGTATAAAGCCCAGGGCATAGAAAACGGCTTGCAAGTGGTCACCCCCTATGAAAGTCAGTCCGAACATCCCTATCATTTTCCACAGATCAACCCTGATGATATCGCTTTTATTCAATATACCTCGGGCAGTACTGGAAATCCAAAGGGTGTGCAGCTATCGCATGACAATCTGATTACGAATGTGGTGCAGATGATCATCGGTATGGAGATCACTGAGGCGGAAATTTTTGTGAGCTGGCTGCCGGTGTACCATGATATGGGCTTGATCTTGAAAACCATGGTGCCGTTTTATTTGGGGGCTATGATACACCTACTGGAAACTAACTTGCGAGATGTGCGTCCGTGGTTATCTGCCCTTCAGGAGTACCGCGCCACTTTCACAGCAGCGCCGGATTTTGCTTACCGTTTATGTACCCGTCGGGTTGATCCTGGTGAGTATGACTTGAGAAATTTGCGGGTTGCCTTGAACGCTGCTGAACCGGTTCGCGCACAAACCATCCGTGATTTTGAAGCTGCTTTTGGATTGAAGGAAGTCATGGTTGCTGGCTATGGCCTAGCAGAGGCCACAGTGGGGGTCAGTATGTGGAAGCCTGGTTCTACCCCCAGGGTGGACGGGCGCGGTTTCGTCTCTGTCGGTTTGCCATTCCCCGAAGTTGAAGTGAAAATCATGGATGATGGAGTGGAGCTTCCTCAAGGAGAGACTGGGGAGATCGCCATCCGCAGCACGGCTAACTCAATGGGCTATTTCGACAATGCTGAGGAAACGGATCGACTTTTCACCGCAGAGGGCTACCTGTTGAGCGGTGATCTGGGTTTTCTGGACGAAGATGGCTATCTTTACATTGTTAGTCGTAAGAAGAATATCATCAAGCGCGCTGGAGAAACCATCGCACCGCAGGAGATCGAAGAGGTTGTCGACCGTCATCCAGCCGTACGCTATTCGGCAGCAGTAGGGGTAGACAAGGGCCGTGTCGAAGGCGAGCAAGTTTATATTTTTGCGGAAATCCGAAATGCAGAGGAGAAATCAGAGGACGAACTCTATGAACTGGCATTGAGTATTGTTGAAGCAATGCATGCCGATATGGGCTTTCGGCCGGGAAGAGTTTACCTCCTTAAAGCGCGTACCATTCCATTGACTCACAATGGCAAAATTCAGCATGCGCGCTTGAAAACGCAATATCTCAATGGGGGATTGCGAGATGCAAAAGGGATTATTTATCCCGATTTTTAACAACTTTTACTAAAGCCCCATATAAACAGGACTTACGCAGTTTGTGCATTACCAGGGTAAGAACTCAACCGCGTTGGATGTTAGAATGCTCAGTGTTCGCCCAACTCGGCTTCGTCGTGAGCTCAGCCGAACGGTTGGACTAGCTACCCCAAGTGCGTAAGTCCTGATTAAGATATGGGTTTCAGGGAAACTCCCTGGGACTAACCAGATTTAGGGATGAGTGGGGGAATACCCCGGCGATTCCTAGAGAGCCAAATAGACCAGCATCATAAATGCCTGTTTGGTAGTGTATAATGTGACAAAGATACCAATACACAGGGAAGATTTCGAGACGATGAGCGATCAACCATCCGCCATTGAAGAAAAAATCCACAACTTCTCAAACCTAAAACCAGGGACAATTATTTCGATTGCAGTCGAAAAAGGTGGCGCCGGAAAAACCGCCTCGGCTGTCAACATTGCTGCCGGATTAGCGCGCTGGGGGGCATTGTGTGGATGGCGAGTCTTAGTCGTAGATATCGACCCCCAGAGCACAGCCGCCAACGCCGTTGGGCAATTTAGCGGTGAGTATCACGAGAAAACCTTGGGGGTTCTTCTCGATGACGATCAAAAACGTTTACGTCCCCATGAATATATTTTGCCCAGCCCTTGGAACCCCCAGCATCTGCATTACATCCCATCTCATCTTCACACCCTTGATGGGATCAGAGAAAAGCTGATCACAAAAATTGGGCGCGAGCGCCGCCTAGCGCGCATTCTTAACACCCTGCGTGCAGATTACCATTTCATCATTATCGACACTGGCCCCTCCAATGATGTCTTGACTCAAAATGCCTTGGTGGCTTCCGATTACGTAATTGTGCCCATCAATTTAGATTTTCTGGGGCTGGAAGCGATCACGCGCACGTTTCGGATGGTCAAAACCGTTCAGATTGGATTGGATCAAGATTCGCCCAAAGTGCTTGGCTTGGTGGGAACTTTCTATCGTAAGGGTATTTTTGCTTCCGAAGAAGCTCTGAGTATACTGCGTGAGAAGTTTAAGTCATCATTATTTGGAACTGTGGTGCCGTTAAATTCTGCTGTCCCAGACAGTTTTTCCGCTGGGGTGGATTTGTATACCTATAGCAAATATGCCCCTGGGACAAAGGCATATAACCGAATTGTCATGGAACTTCTTAATCGGATTAACGACTTCCAAACCCAAAATTATGAATCGGGATAAGGCGACAACGAATTCTAAACGGAAGCAAAAGCCGAGGCGATTCCAGGTCGACCCGCTGGCTGCTCTAGTGATCCCTGAGGTTGATCATGCAGTCGTTGAAAGTTCGCCTCGCTTTGAGATCGAAGAAGATGTTGAAATTTCCCCCGACCAGCGGATCGAGATATTGGCTCTCAGTGACATCCAGCCCGACCCTTGGAATCCACGTCATATCCTTCCTGCAAAGATCCGAGCGAAATTACATTCTGGAAAATTCGATGCCGAAAGTGCGGTACGCAGTTGGGTAAGTGCAGGGCAAAAGGATCCCATTATTGCAGAGCAGATTCTGGGGTACCGCCAAATGGGGGCTTCCTTACTCGCTCAGGGACAGATCAATCCTATCAATGTTGCTAAGCATTTCCGTAAGGATGGTAGCTTTATCTGGCGGATTGAATCTGGGGAACGGCGTTACTGGTCTAAATGGCTGACGATTGTCGATAAGCTTTCTGATGATCGCACGATACACGCCGTAATACGTGATGAGTTAGACCCAACTAGGCAGGCTGTAGAAAACCTGCAGGCCGAGGCGCTGACGGCGGTAGGTGAGGCCCGTCAGGTAGCCCGGCTTTTCTTAGATCGATTGGATGTAACTCCCGATAATGAGATTGCCAAGGGTATCCCCTCAGGAAGCGATGACTACTTCCGAATTGCCTTGCGGCCAGCCAGTGAATTGCTGCAAGACCGAAAGCGTTTGCCGCGCGGCTTTTGGCCCGCGCTGGAAGAAATCACGGGTGTGAAGCGCCAACATCTGGAACGCAAGTTACAAATTTTGTCACTCCCCGACAAATTGTTGGCACTTGCCGACTATCACCACCTAGCTGAGCGCCAATTACGTGCGATCATTGCGAAACCACAGCAGCAATGGGAGCAACTGATACAGATCACCATTGACCATGATCTCACCGGTTCTGAGGTGGCAAGCCTGGATGAGACAAAGTCGATAAAGGGGGGATTGCAGATGGTGCTCGATCGTCGGGAAGGAAAGCCATTGATTCCAGAGCCAATCTCTGAAATTGATGTGCCTGCCTCAGATGTCGATGGAACCGGCGTGCCTCTGGCGAAGAGGGTGAAAGAAAAGCCAGCTAAAGAGCAAATCATCCAAAAACGTTTGGTGGCTCTTGCCAAGTTACTGTGTGAGAATATGGGGATACCCGAAGAAGAATGTAATCTCGATGATATTGTCGAACAAATCATCCAGTCAGGGGAACACCAGGTTGTGCTGGATAGTTATGGACAAATCGAGGACCTCGTTGAGCGCTTGAAAATAAGGATAGCCCAATTACCTCCCGTTGACTGAAATTTTATTAAACCCATGAAGATTGCCAAGGACTTGGATTATTCGCCCTTGGGCGCCTGTGCCTGCATTTTCTTCACTAAATCGACGCTGAAAATGGTTTGCAAGGCGGCATACATGCTGGGATTCTGGGCGAGCAGTTCTTCGAGCTCATTTCTGGACCAGTAGAGATATCTCATTGGGGAGGTCGTTCGAACCGTTGCGATTGCTGGCTCATTGGTGATGAAACCCATCTCGCCGACAAAGGAACCATCTCCGATGGTGTTGACTCGTTTACGCTTGGTTATCACTTCTGCATCTCCATCATGAATGTAGATGATCTTGTCGAACATTTCTCCCTCAGAGACCAACACCACCTCTGCTGGGACAGAGTGCCAATGTCCCATTTTGACGAGTTCCTTAAACTCTATGGGGGTGAAGGCCTGGAAAATGTTTTGATGCAGCGCTTGCTCTTCTTCCGAAAACTCGATTGCTTCTACTGGCGCTGTTTCCAAATCACTCTCCTCGACCGTGGAAAAGAAATGCAGGGCGCGATAGCGGTCGGCGATCATTTGGGCATAATCTTTGGAATAAAAAGTCCCAACCAGGTAGGCTACCCCCCCCGCGAAGACTCCTTTTGTAAATTCAGGAAATAAGGACGTAATCGCCTGATCTTGCTGGTTACTCTGTGGGACGATCAACACCCGGTACTGTACAAGATCTTGTTCATCTAGATAACTAGCGAACAACCCCATTAACTCAGAGAGGATTAAGGTTTCTTCATCAGAGACTTGCTCGTCGCTTTGAACAAATGTGTTCAGTAAGTCACGCAATTCGATAACTTGGGAGAAAGGCGGTGCTACAGAAAGGTAATCCGTCACACTCTGGCGGAGACTGACGTAATCCGTTCTGCCCGCTCCTTCCATATCAACCCTCATTTGAGCAGCGTCGAAAGCCATATCCCAGGTATCGGCAAATTTTTGGATGAACTCGATTTCGGCCTGATCGAGGTGAGCATCGATCATAGCCACCTGGCGTAGGATTTCGATGATCTGCTCATAGCCCTTCAAGCGATCTTCAGCATAGAATTTCGGTAAGTATTCCTTGAACTCTTCCACATCGTACGTATCATGCCAGAATTTTAAGTAGATCTCTTTTGGGATCGTCAGCACGCTGACTTCAGCCTGTGCAGTGACGGTGGCCTCTTGTGCTGCCCCCCGGATGACGCGCGTATTTCCTAACGGAATCCAGGGCTTGACAGCGAAAGCCTGATACCCGCCTAAGGGTGTGCTGAATAACCCTTCTCCCATGGGAATATATACGAAGCCTGGGGGAGCGCCTGCATTCATCAAGGTTTCGCCTTCCCGTAACACGCAAATCCTCACATCCGTGAAGGCTGCCTGCGGATCGATCAACTCGGTCTGATGCCCGGATTGGGCGATGCGGACTAGAGTCTTCTCCCTGTGTGCGCTTTCAGCGGACCAATCAAGTTCTTCGGCCTGGAGATAGCGCTCTCGTTCCTCGGGGGCTACATTCTTCAAGGAAGGAACGATACGCGATTTGTCTTTCAACTCGGAATTGCGCGCCAAGAGTTCTTCGAGGACCAGATCTGCGAATTCCAAGTTGTCGTCCGTCTCCTCGATGAGGATTTGGATCTCTTGGTTCGATTTCAGGCCTTCGCCAATACCATCAGGAAGTTGGAATGTTTCGATCGTATCACGTTGAATATCGTCAATTACCGCGGCAACATTGAAAGCACCGCGCCGCGTGGTCTCGCGGTTGGAAAAAGCCCCGCGCGAGAATGATACCCGCAGATCACCGCTGGGGGTTAATTCGCTGCTGGCCATATTGGCCTCCCCAGCACTGAGGGGATTATCGGACTCTAACAAGAAAATTTCGCCGCTGCCTTTTTGCAAACTTATCACCGCGTTGGCGGTATTCTGGTCGACCAGGATCTGGTAGCCAGCGGATGTCTTCAGGGTTGTTCCACGCTGCCTCAGTGCATCAGCGACTCGTAAAGCGCGTAAGACATCAATCAGATCGGCAAGCATTTCTTGTGTTTCTGAGTATTCTGAAGTGATCCATGTGAAGGCTTCGTTGTCGAAGTCAGCGTAGAGACGTCGCGCCGTCTCGTTGAATTGAATTGTGCCTTGGGCGGACTCCTGGAATTCCTTTTGGGCTGCTCGTGCTTGCTCTAGAGTGTGTTCTGTCTCCTGGCGTTTTTCAGTGTCCCCCCCCGTTGCTTTCGCTTGGTCGAATTTGGCATCCGCTTTCGCGACCTGTTGCTGGTGATAGAGTTGCAACAAATCTGACCCCACACTTCGTACCATGCGGGCTCGCAGATCCTCAGGGTTGTTAAGAACTTCAATGGGGATTTTACTCTTACTATGCCCAAGGGATAGTGCCAGGATTTCACGCAGAACCAACTTCGGATCCGCTGCGAGGCTCCCTGAATCTTTCAGGTTGACCAACCTCCAGGCGATGTTGCCATAATTCTCTCCCCAAATCGTGGCTATGATCTCATCGAACTCTGGTGTGAAAACTTCCTGGGCGGCAAATTCAGGATGCATTGCTCGGCCAATAGCGGAGAAATTGCGCATACCGACATCGTGCATATAAGCCAACATCACGCCTGCCCCCTGCATGAACGAGAACCGCCCTAATGAACGCGTATGGATCAGCACCCCGTGGATTGCATCCAATACTTGCAGGATATTCATCGCCACGTCACGGACATGTACGATTCCATGATCTGAATACAACCCCACGTGGTTGAAGGGATCCGTCATGAAGGCTTTATTCTTCTGCAATAAGTCAAGTTGAGCCTGTTCGCTTACTTTTGCGTAATATTCCCCCTCAATCAGCATACGAACACTTTCGGGTAAATATCGATCAAGTTGCCTGGTACGTTCATATTCTGAGAAATTACCACTTCGCTTGCTATTCATAGTTATGTCCCTTGTTGCGGTGATTTTCTAAATAAAAAGGTGAGTATGGGAGGCGAAACCTCCATTCTCACCCTTTTATAGCACGAAATATATATTTGCGGACACTAAATATCTGTCAATTCTAGCCGGCGGTACGACACCCCGATATTTGGCCTGAAGCTATACCCATGCTGGCAACAATTCGCGCTTGCTTCGTGGTGACCCCTCCCTGTGAACGAAATGACGAATTGCTGGAGGTCAATATTAGTTGCTATGCTCTACTTCCAATGCCAGCCTGTTTTGGGCATTCCGTTCATTGACAACTTCCTCGATGGCCTGCCGTGTAACTTCAGATTCTTGTAGCATTTTCTCGAAGCCAGATTTATCCAAACGCATCACTTCGACACCATCGCCAGAGGCACGCACATTGGCAAAATTCATCCCACCCTGAATAAGTTCCATTTCACCAAAGAATTGACCGCCCTCGAGTTCTGCTACCGGTATCTGATGGCCATACGTGGTGTCTAACAGCACTTCGACTTTTCCTTTTGTGACAATATAGAAGTGGGTGCCAGACGTCCCTTTTTGTAGAATCAACTCACCAGGTGCATAATTTACCTGCTCGAATTTCGATGAAGTTGATAACAGCTGTTCCAAATCCAGCCCAGGGAGAGCACTTTTGATAAATTCATTCATCACTTTGCCATCCGATACAATCACTGTTCGGGACGCCCGGATGGCCTGGTCATTGTCATGAGTGACCATCAAGATTGTTTTGCCGTTTGAAACCAGTTCTTCGAAAAGTTGGAAAATGTTCTCGGCCGTTCGGGAGTCCAGACTACCTGTGGGCTCATCGGCGACGATGATAGCCGGGTCATTGGCTAAGGCCCTGGCGATAGCAGCACGCTGCTGCTGCCCTCCTGAAACCATGCTGGGAAGTTTATGAGCCTGCTCTTCAAGCCCAACTAATTCCAATAAATACATAGCGCGTTCACGGCGTTCCTTTGTCGTATACAAATCAGCGAAATCCATTGGAAGGATGATATTTTGCAATAAGCTAAGTCCCCGCAACATTTGGAAAAACTGGAATACGATCCCCAGATTTTTTCCGCGCCATCTTGCCATTTGTTCCTCGTTCAATTCATGCACGGGAGTGCCATCAATCCAAACTTCACCAGAGGTTGGTCGGTCTATCCCGGTTATCATGTTAATCAACGTGGATTTTCCGCTACCCGATTTCCCAATCACTGAAACAAATTCGCCGCGTTCTGCTAATAGGTCAACCTCTTTGAGCGCCATTACTGGGCCAGCAGGAGTTTCATAAGCCTTGACAACATTCTGTAATTCGATCAGCGAAGTGTCGTTGGTTCGTTCATTCATATTTGCACCTTTGATAAATCCCAATTTTTAGAAATATACTCTTAGTATACATAAGAATTAGCTTTTGACAAGCAATAATATACAAAAACTCCAAAAAACCTTGAAAATCTCAATATTTCCCAATTTTATTTGTCTCAATGGTGAATATATAGTAATATAATATACAATGTCATAGTTCATCGCAGAACATATGGCTTTTGGGTGGAATTTTTTCCGTTCTTTCTCATCTCTGTAGTGTTTTTCCAAAGGAGGAAAGTATGTCACAATATGAGTTCAATAAAGAACAAAACAATACCATAGACTCGCTAGGGAAGAATATGGGATTCTTGGGCATCATGATGCTCGTGCATGGTGTTCTTCTCTTGATATCAGGGTTAATGGCGTTAGGCGGAGGATTAACCACCGCGTCTCTAATACCGTTGATTGTTGGCGTCATCGCTGTTGTAGCCGGGGTTATTTTCTATCGTCCGACCGATAACCTGCGCCGAATTGTAAAGACAGAGGGCAACGATATCTCGGAAATGATGACTGCAATGAAAGAAATTATTTCTGGCATGAATATCATCCTGTTCCTTGCCGGAATTGCCATCCTCGTAAGGCTGGCGTCAATCTTCCTGTAATCTGAGAATATGGAGAGCGACATGACTGAATACGAATTTTCCCAAGAAGAAAATCTAGTTGTTGATACACTTGCTAAACGTTTGCGTTTGTTCGGTGTATTTATTATCATCGTTGGGTTGATCACTACCATCGGCGTCTTCGTTGGAGGCTTTGGTACAGATTTTGGGTCAATAACTTCCCTGATTGAAGGGATTTCGTTTCTCGTGATTGGCATCACCCTTTATCGTCCTACAGATAACTTGAAACGGGTAGTATCCTCAACTGGGAACGACATCTCTGAGGTTATGACTGCCTTTAGTGAAATGAGTTCGGGCTTCAAAATCGCGCTCGTCTTATTCGTGATCAACAATATTGTCCTGCTTGTTGATTTGTTCATATAAAAATTCTTGGCAATATCAAATTTCCTAAGACTTCCCAAAATTGGAAGTGCGGACGGGGCTCTTGCCCCGTCTGCATCATATTTGTTGACAAGGTGAGGGCACCATGAAATTAGGCGTTATTCGCTACAAAATCTGGACAGATATTTGGGGAAACAAAGCCCGCACTCTTCAAGTAGTAGCTATCATCGCAATTGGGGCTTTTGCCGTTGGTGCAATCATTGGCGGGAGAGAATTAATTATCAAAGATCTAGCACGCTCTTGGCAGGAATCGGAACCAGCCACTATTGCCTTGTTAGCATTCCCCCCCGTAGATGCAGAGACCATCGGAACTTTAGAGGAACTGGAAAATGTTGAGACTGTATCCAGTTGGTTACAGGAAACCGTCAAATATCGTCTTAGCCCGGACGATCCCTGGAAACCGGCTTTGCTAGTCGCGGTTGACGATTATGATCAACAGACAATTCGGCAAATCCAGGTTGATGATGGTGTACAGCCCCATGGAGAATTCATGGGGGCGCAACGTGGTCGGGAAATTGAAGTAGGCGATCAGGTATATCTGGAAGCCAGAGGAGAGGAAAACCTAATCACCATTCAGGGTGTGCTCTACAATGCTGCCCATCCGCCGCCAGTTCTCTCACCGGAGCCAATGTTCTTCACGACTGCGGAACGCTTCGAAGAACTAACCGGTATTAGCCGATACAGCCTGATCCTGGCAACTACTCGAGAATACAGTGATCAGCTTGTCGAAGCCACCGCCAACCTGATCCAAAACGAACTTGAAGATAACGGTGTGGTAGTTCACCCGGCAATACCTGGTCCGGGTGGTTTCATGACTCGCACAAGCGCCCCTGACCGCCATTCAGCTCAAGATTCCCTTGACGGAGTATTCTTGATGCTGACAGTCATGGCGATTGCGACTCTCATCCTGGGTTTGTTCTTGGTTTACAACACCATAAACGCCATGATCACTCAGCAGGTGCGAGATATTGGCGTAATGAAAGCCATTGGCGCAAATTTCAAGACAATTCTGGTGGTATATTTTCTCAATGTACTAATTTTTGCAATTTTAGCTTTGGTTGTCGCAGTCCCGATTGGGGCAGCAGGCGCAAATAAAATTCGGATGACAATGTTGGGTCAGCTAAAAATTACCCCTGGCTCATTTGAAATCTCCCGCACAGCTGTAATGGTGCAAGCTGGAGTTGCATTACTTTCCCCGATGATAGTAGCAATTTTTCCTATTCTCAAAGGGGCGGGTATCTCTGTGCTTGAGGCCATCAGTTCATTTGGTACTGGTAAAACCGCTGGCGTACTTGATAGAATTCTGGCTCGATTTGAAATGTTGCCACGCACAATTTCGTTGACCATCAGCAATACCTTCTCCAACAAAATTCGTGTTTTGCTTACTCAAATTCCCCTCATTGGGGCTGGGCTGATTTTCCTGATGGTTTTCCACACGCGTACATCTTTGTTATACACTTTCGGTGACGTGATATTCGACATCTTCCAGGTCAATGTGCTTGTCGACCTCAAAACAGCAGAGGATATTGAAGAGATTGAAACGATAACCCTGGCCCATCCTGGCGTTCAGAATGTTGAGGTTTGGGGAGCAGCCCGAGGAAAAATCCGCCTGGCGGGAGAAGCAGCTGCCTTGGACGATATGAATATTAATTTGCGCGGATTGCCGATCCCTTCAATTACTTATGCGCATCAACTGCGCGATGGTCATTGGCTAACCCCTGAAGATACCTATGGTGTAATTCTGAACCAGGAGTTGGCTGAAGAAATTGGAATTGGGGTTGGCGAGGAAGTGACCATAGAGTTCATTGGAAAACATGAGACGAATTGGGAAGTCGTAGGTTTGGTTTTTGAACCGCTCGACCAGACGTCTGCAATATTGCCTCGGGATACAATGCTATTCGAGTTAGATCAAGAGGGAAAAGGTAGAGCCATCCGGGTGCAAACCGAGGCAGATGATGCAAAAAGCGAAGCAAGCATTGCTGAAGCGCTACAAGAAAGCTACTCGGACGAAGGCTTCACAGTCATTCCAAGTACAACGGATACTGCGCACCGCCTTACTGAACGGCGTACCGAACAGGTTTCCATATTGGTCATGTTGCTAACCTTTATGGCAATCTTGACCGCGCTCGTGGGAGCTGTTGCGCTCAGTGGTACCCTGTCATTGAGTGTGTTGGAACGCACCCGCGAAATTGGCGTGATGCGCGCGATCGGCGCCCCTGGTCGAGTGGTTGCAGGCCAGTTCATTGGCGAAGGTGTGATCCTGGGGTGGCTGAGCTGGCTGCTTGCCATTCCGCTTAGCATCCCTGTTGGTCGTATCGTGGTCGGGCGCCTATCCGAGCTCATGAAAACTGAGTTGGTTTTTCAATTCTCTGTTCAAGGGGTTTTGGTTTGGTTTCTCCTCATATCTATCCTTTCGGTGTTGGCTAGCTGGTTCCCTGCCCAGAAAGCTAACCAAACCAGTGTAAAAGAGAGCCTCGCTTACGAGTAAGAGTTAATATAAAGATAGTGATCTGGACGCGGATAAAAATGTGCCTCAGCTATTGTGCTGAGGCACTTGGTTTATTATTCGATTAGGTTTACACACCAATGAATTTAAAGAATCGCTAATGCTCACGCTCACAAGCAACGGCTCTCCGCGAAGTAAAAAAGTTAGTTCCCACCAGTCGTTGCCCGCAGACGGCGGGTTAGAACCCGAATAATATTCTGGGTGATTTCTATGCGGTCAGCCATTACATCTTCAAAGGCATCTTTTTCAATGCGGAATAGCAAACAATCTTGCGTTGCCGTAACAGAAGCAAGGCGAGGTGCTGGGTCGAATATTTCCATCTCTCCCACAATCTCTCCATTCCCCAATGTGGCCACGGTTTCTTTGTCAATATGTACCCGGACTTCGCCTTCAACGACAATGAACATCTCATCCTCGAGCGCACCTTCGAGAATGAATGTGTCCCCTTTTGGGATGTCAATCTCTTCGGCAATATTGGCTAACGAAGCAAGCACATAGTCTGGCGTATCAGCAAAGATTTCGATTGATTTCAAAATGGCGACTTTTTCGATGGTAATCAACATCATGTTCTCCTGTTTCAGTTATTTCATTTGTTCGGTCAAATAAGCAGCTAATTGAGCTACTCGGGGATTTGAGTCTGCTGCGAGTTTTACGGCGTGGGGTTGATATTTATCTGGTGCCAGTTTGTGAAGTGCCCAGGCAGCAGTTTCTCGGATGGGGTTTTCGGGTATCGCTAGTGCATCTTCAATTGAGTCCACCAAATCTATCAAGTCCATCTTTGCCGCAGCATAGATGGCACTGGCGCGTGTCCAACCATGGCTCCATACTTTCTTGTCGATGATTATCTCTTGCAGTCTGCCCGACTGCTCTTTCGATGAGAGATCAAATTCTTTGCTAATTTGGTTGATACGACTTTCGGGAGACTTACTATCATCGATGAGTGGGAAGATTAGATTTTTCAAATCACTTGAGATCGTAACATCAAGGGTCTCGATCGCCAGTGCTTTTTGGCCCCTATCCCCGTAGGCTAACATCTCTTCCGCTCGCAAAATGGCATGTTTGTCATAAATATATGAAAGTAGGAAGAAAACACGCTTTCGTGCCTGGGTAAATTCATAATCAAGTAGGCTGTGCAATGGTTTCAAAGCATCGTCGGAAGAAATATCCTGTTTGGTGATCAGGATGCGCAATCCGTGTTCGACCTCCCCTCGAAGGGTGCTCGAAATGCTGTCAATCTCAGAGGATGTACTTCGATAATCCATCCGGCTCAATGTCGTTAAAACTTGGTTTTGAATGTCATCATCAGGATGGTCAATATGCTGCTTTAATAACAAGATCGCTTGCCCACCGGCACTCCCTGGGATCTGCCCACAAACCCTCACCAGGCGAATTACCGTATCTTCGTCATAATCTGTTTCCCCTTTCAAAGCCTTATCGACAATCGGAAGAATGGTTGCGCCACTCGCCGCTAAAGCTGCACTTGCTGCGGACCTGGTTTTTGCATATGCTAGATTAGGAACAACATTTGTCAGAATGCGGGGATGTGGCACCATTTCAGCGGCGTTGAGAGCGGCCAACCGCACATCATCATCCTCATCCCCAAGCAAACTGATCAGCGGTTGGAAGAAATTTCTCACACCAACATCTCCAATCACCCGTGCAAGCAAAGTGCGTTGATTTGGGTCTGGTGAATGTTTGAGTGCCTCAATTGCTTGCCCAGCTGCCAGCACCCCCGGAATACCCCCATATCTCAATAAACCGACCGTAGCACTTACTCTAATTTCGGGCTCAGAAGAATCGAGGAACTCTCCTGCGACCTCGACAATATCCATGTCGGTCAAAGCACAGAAAGCGCGCAAGGCTGCCCCCTTCACCTCAGGTATGCTTGTTTGCTCTAATACCGATTGTACTACTGCGAGTGCGGAATCCAATTTCAGAACCTCAACACGTTTTAAGGCTTCCACTTGTATTTCTGGATCTGACTGGGCAAGAATATCGACCAGCCGATCTCCCAAGGTTGGATGAGCGGCTTTTTCAAGCATATCTAATGCAAGGCGCACTTCAGCGATCTTCGAGCTCCTGACGAGTCTTTCGATGACCACTAGGCTGGAGGCATCTTCCAATGTCAGGTCAGCTTCCCTGATATTTCGTCGACTGAGGTTTTTTAATAAGGAATCAGCAAAATCTTTGTATACGAAGAAACTGGATACCATCCAGAGAAAACATATTATTAGTGCATAAACAACCACATGGATGATCGTTAACTTTGGGAAAGCGCCAATTATAAGCAAACTCAACCCGGCAAATCCAGTTGATAGGGGAATGCCTATGCCGGTGACTGCTGTTTGTACGATATCTCGCTCGTTATCCGGTAGAGCCTGGTATGTGGCTTTGGTGGCTGTGTTCGTCGTTCCAATAGTCAATATGAAATCAAGTATGCGGGATGATACCGCCAGCCAAAAGAAAAAAACCGCCCCCGGCCCAATAATGATCCCTACTACCGTCATCGTTATGATGAAAATTGTCACTGCCCCTGGGTTGGCCATTAATCCAAAACTCAAGCCAAACTTGTTGAGTAATCTACCCGCTGCCAGCAAAAGGAATAATAGGGTTAGTAGGGTAGCGCCAGCCATAAAGTTCCCAAAGAAACTTGCTAATGCATCCGGGTCTTTGAATTGGGCATCGATTCGATTGATGAAGATAAAGTTTACAAGATCGGTTCCTGAGGAAGATAAGAACTGATAGATAAAAATCAATGCAACAAAGCGCTTTCTGAGCAATTGGATGAGAGACTTGTTTGGTCTATTTTTTTTGTTTTCTAGCGTTGGAGACTGCCCTAATTTTTCTGAGTAAACCCGAGCGGTGATGAATGTGAATACCAGCTGGATTAATGTAGCCCCAGCAGCAACAAACATCAGGTCAATGGGCTCACCTAGAAGGTTCACCAATGGTGTTACTGATAAGCCGCTAATGATTACCGCGAATGTTTGACCAGCTAAAACCAGTGGGAAAAGGCTCTTCATCTGGCGTACGTCAAACAATCGATTTGCCTGGTTTCCGAGTACAATCGACCCGAGAGATGCCATCAGGGTGAAACCAACCATCAGAACATAAGACATCCACCGGACTTCTGAAAAAACCACCACCAACCATGCTGCCAAAAAAATAGCGATAAAAACAGTTGGTGTTACGGCAGCTAGTTTTGAGACTGACCAACGTTTCTGTAACTCTGCAAAACCAATCGAAGTTAGAGTTACGACGATTGCGATAGCAATATATACATAGGGCAACTTTTCTGAGCCATAATCTCCCAGGAACATGGTGTTTGCAACCGTATACAGCAGCGCCAGAGATAATCCAGAAAAGAAAGCTTGGGCTATAAGGAGGGGCAAAGGCGAGCGTTCCCGTTTTTCAAGATTTGCGGTGGTGGATTGTTGAACTGTCATCGAGATTCTCCGTTGTTATGGGTCCATTGTTGGCGAACAATACATTAACCAGCACGTGAATTTGCGCGGTTATCAGAAAGAATAGATATGTGTGAAACGCGAAGTTATCTTATGCAGAATTCTGTCCACTGGAAAAAGGCCTAAGCAAGGCACTAAATAGATGCGCGTAGATATAGATCAGGCAGAGCCCAATGAAGAATGTCGCTGCGGCAAGTCCAAAGGAACTCCAAACCGAATAGGCGACTATACCTGCGATTAGCGAGAGTCCAAATTGCCATAATAGCCCCCGCTTTCTCCAACGGTAGAAACACTGCTCGCTGAATATCATTAGATAGGCATGATACCCGGCCATAATTAATACAAGGACGAGAATGAAAGGTGTATATAATGTTCCGGGGAATAGATTCACAAAGCCCATAATCGCTACGTTAAAACCGGATGGAGGCCCAATGGGTAACCCAAGAAACCCTTGACTACGTTCCCGGTCGCATTGATTAGTGAAGAACCTAATTTCGCGTAGCAAGCCCGTGATGGTGTACCCAATCCCTCCGATCCAAGCCGCGGCAGTAACGAAAAAATTATCCCAAGGGGCTAACGTGAAAAACAAGTACAAACCTACTCCTCCCAGAAGACCCATGGAGATCACATCTGCGAGCATGTCTATGGTTCCCCCTAAATCGTTCTTCGCGCCGAGTTTGGCAGCTACGGATCCATCGATGAAATCGAAAAAAGTAGCCAGTGCCATCCCCAGCATCCCTGCGACGAGACGCCCTTCCATCAAACTGATCAGTGCAAAAAAACCGCAAGCTACGTTGGCAAGTGAAATGATGTTTGCAAGATGATTTTTGAACGTTGTCATTATCCCGGCCCCGATAAAAGAATTTGGCTTTGACCATGGTAATGATCAATCAATGTGAGATGCTAAAAAATTCAATATTCTTTGCTAAAATTCTATCATGAAAAATATCATCCAAAATTCACCTGCGTTCAAGAATGTTTCGCAAAATGTAATCGATTCTATAACAGATAAGGCCACTCTATGTAAGATAAAGGCCGGACAGATATTGTTTGATAGAGATGCAAACAGTGATGATGGCTGCTATATTCTCAAGCGAGGTAGCTTGTCTGTCTCTCTCAAAACCCAATCGGGAGAAGAGCAAGTTGTCGGTTCGATTTCTCCTTTCGAACTTGTCGGTGAAATGGAGCTACTCACACAAGAACATCGTGCTGCCAAGATAACTGCATTAGAAGAATGTGAATTGATAAATATTTCGCGTGATGATTTCAATCAAATCGCCCAAGAAAACCCGACCTTATTATCGGCCATTAGGGATCTCATTACTTTGCGTTTGAATCGCAATCGACTGGCTGATTTGTTGCCCAACTTTTTTGGTGAATTGACGCTGCAAGGCTTACAAACTCTCGAAGCGACCCTTGAATGGGTGCACTTATCTCCGGATGAATGCCTGATTAAAGCTGGGGATCCAGGAGAAGCATTCTACATCTTGGTAAATGGCCGGTTGCAAGCCACGGTTTCAGATTCTAAAGGAGAAGAAAAAATTGTTGGTGAAATTGTGCGTGGTGAGGGTATTGGAGAGATGGAAATTTTCACAGGGGATCCTAACGCGGCCAGTGTTTATGCTATACGTAAATCCACCCTGGTTCGATTTCCTAAAACTCAATTCAACGAGATGTTGGACGCGCATCCCAAAGTTTCCCGTAACATTACCAACCTAGTCATTCGGCGATTACAGCGCACGATGCAGAACCAACCCGAAGGCATCTCTGGGCAGGACGTGGTCTTGATTCCGGTTAGTGATGGCGTGGACTTGGATGAAGTCGCGCGCTTGATCGCATCTGGATTGCCTGAGGGTGATTCTGTCTTGCACATCAAACCCGATACAATTGAGCAGGCGTTGAAAATTCCTACTGTAAGCGCTATATCAGAAACGGACTCAAACTTCATCAGGCTGTCAACCTGGCTGGATGAAAAGGAGATATCCTACAAATACCTGTTTTATCAGGCATCCCCAACGGATCCCGCCTGGCTGCGGACCTGTATCCAAAGGGCTGATCGGGTACTGTATGTCGCGCATAGTACGGAAGAGGAGCCAAAGTCCGCGTTGCTACCTTTTCTACTTTCTGGACCTGACAATATTCGTCGGGAATTGGTGATACTTCACCCCGCAACTTCAATGTACCCCACAAATACCCAACAATGGCGCGACAATCTTTGCAACATCCACCGTCAATATCATGTGCGTCAAGGAAACAACCAAGATCTTCAGAGGGTAGGACGCTTTTTATCTGGACACGCACTTGGTATGGCAATGGGTGGTGGGGGTGCACGCGGTTTTGCACATATAGGCGTTCTGCGTGCAATGGATGAACTGGGTGTAAAGGTTGACCTGATCGGAGGAACAAGTTTTGGCTCACTCATCGCGGCAGCCCATGCTATCGGAGTAGAATGGCAAACCCTATATGACATCGCCAAGGAGTTATCTCAATCTAATGATATGCTTGATTACACGATCCCCATCGCCTCTGCAATCAAGGGCAAAGGATTCACGCAGGCAATTATCGATTTGTTCGGCGATATGCAGATTGAGAACTCTTGGATTGAATTTTTTGCCGTCTCATCCGATCTGACTCAAGCCCAGGAAATGGTTCACCAAAGTGGCCCTCTTTGGAAAAGTGTGCGTGCATCGTGTTCGCTGCCAGGGGCTTTTGCCCCAGTGGTTGATGGGCAAAGATTATTGGTTGATGGAGTGGTAGTAAATAATCTGCCCGTTGATGTTGCCAAGAGGTTAGTTGATGGGGGTCCTGTCATTGGCGTCGATGTCAGTTCTGAAGAGGATTTGGTAGGAGATTACAACTTTGATCCGATTCTATCTGGATGGGATCTGCTGCGTCAGCGAATTGTTCGGCGCATGGGGATCAAGCCAAAGCGACCTATTGAAAGTCCCTTGATATTCAGCACGATCATGAGGGTGTCAGAGCTTGCCAGCGTGCGATTGAAAAACAAAATGTATGCCGTGGCTGATCTGATGATTCGCCCGGAAGTTGAGTCCTACGGAATACTTCAGTTGAGTGCTTTTGATAAGATTGTAGAATTAGGCTATCAGGCAGCAATGAAAGACCTGGAAAATTGGTCGCCAAATTGATCTGTCTTATCAAATTGTCAAAATATATTCACCCTTTGAGGAGTGATTCAATTGCTACCCAAACATCGTCCAATCCTTCGTCGATCTCCCCAAAAAAATGGCTGATAGTATATTCTTTCAATATGGATATGCGGGTCTGTTTGCAGTCAGTTTCCTCTCGGCGACATTAATACCATTAGCGTCCGAGGCCTTTGTAGCTTTAATGCCGACAGTTGGATATAACACATGGCTTGTGCTCATCTTTGCGACAGCGGGAAACTTTCTGGGTTCTTTGACAAATTACTTGATTGGAATATGGGGTGCTGATTTTTTGCTAGGTCGGTACTTACGTCCAAATGAAGAGAAGATGCAGCGCGCCAGGGATATATTCAACCGTTGGGGAACACCAGTTTTGTTCTTCTCTTGGGTTCCGATTATCGGCGATCCATTAACTGTTGTTGGTGGCATCCTCAATGTTCGTCTGTCTAATTTCACCTTCTGGGTATTATCTGGGAAATTGCTGCGCTATTTGTTCATCTTGAGCATCATCGATATTGCATTTAAATAATCAACAAGGAGAAATCTTATGGAGTTCATTGATATCGCTACCGAACAGACCACGGCTGCAACCAATGCCCTTATCGTCGTCCTTATGATCGTCTTTATTGTGAACTTGCACCGCACTAGCACGATTGAACGTTGGAAATCAAACATCTGGAAAATTGGCTTTTCTCTTATGGCCACAGCGGCATTTTTTGGTGTTCTTGTGCATGGTTTCAAAATGTCGGAAAATTTGCAATTCATCCTCTGGCAACCCCTGTACCTGACATTAGGGTTATTGATGGCCCTTTTCGTCGTGGCTGCAATTTATGATATCTGGGGATATGCTATGGCAAAAAGAGCGCTGCCATTTATGGTCGTCGTTGGCTTTCTGTTTTTCGGATTCACCTTGCTATGGCCAGACAATTTCCGCGTGTTCATCATTTATGAAGCGATTGCAATGCTTTTTGCTTTGGTTGGGTATATTTGGCTGGCTGTGAAAGGGCGGTTGAAGGGAGCCCTATGGATGGCGTCGGGAGTTCTGGTAACAATCATTGCAGCAGCGGTTCAAGCTACGAAAGTCGTCGCCTTTTCCTTGATTTGGGATTTTGACCATAATGGCGCATTTCATATCATTCAAATCATGGGTATGCTCTTGCTGTTTATAGGTATTAGCAAATCATTGAGGTCCCCCGAATAATTTTTTCACGCGCTAAAATTGATCCTGTGCCTGCTTCCTGGATGAAGGCATTATTTTCGATTTTCGATGTAAACTGCTGATTAAAAGTTGCCTGTGAACCCTAAACACATTAGTTAATTCTTGAGGTCGCTTGTTCGCTCAGGGATTCGGCCAATGATTTCTGAATAGAATGACCGCATTAATTTAATATCGTCATCCATATCTTCGGTTGGGTGGATTATCGGACCGAAGCCCCCTCGTTTATTTGAGTAATCCAGATAGCCCAATACGATCGGTACCTCAGCTTCTTTTGCAATGCGGTGGAACCCCGTTTTCCATTTATGAACTTTCCCCCGCGTTCCCTCCGGAGCTATGGCGATAATCAATCGTTCGGATGCCTTGAATAAATTGGCTATCTCTTTTACAACCCCGCTGGACTTGGAGCGATCGATTGGAATCCCTCCAAACCAGCGAAGAACCGATTTGAAAGGCGGACGAAACAGCTCAACTTTTCCAGTCCAATTGATTTTGACTTTTCGTGCAAATGCCATGACAATGATAAGCACACCATCCATGTTGGATGTATGGGGGGCAGCGATCATGACATATTGCTCGAGTTTGGGGGTTTGACCTTCTATTTTCCACCCTGTGATTTTTAATAGAAATTTCGCCAACCAGTGAAGAATCTCGCTGAGAATAGGGGTGTCGAATATTGTGGTGTTTTTCAATTAGAGATCTTTTCTTGCATTGGGATGTGATCTTTCACATCCCAATGCAGTATTTGCTATTTAGAATGGACCGAATAAGTAATTCCCAGGCGCATCCGGGTCATCGCCAAAATAAAACTCAGCAATGCGCTGCATCGCTTCAGCGCGGCTCACGACACCATCGCCATCGATATCGAGTCGCTTGAAATTCTCTTCGATATCTATGCTTTTTTCAACTCCAATCATTTGCATTCCAATGCGATATTCTTCGAGTGTGATCTCTCCGCTCCCGTCGATATCCAACATATCAAAAACACCAGCCCACTCTTCTTTTATTGTGCTGAGTTCGCCTTTTTCTTTTGCTCTTTGCAGGTCGGTTTCTACAAAATGCAAGTATTCATCTAGGCTGACTACACCATCTGCATTCTTGTCAGCTACGGCCTGTAGTTTTTCCCATCGAGCATTGGAATATTCTAATGCGGTCTGGTAGGCGGGTGAGTCCTCCCCCAGGCCACGAATTTCGGCACCCCTTTTTGCGTAGGCTACGTTGTCTTCTTTTTCTAAGACGCCGTTCCCATCGGCATCGAGAATATTGAAGAGATGAGTATATTTCTTGCGCAATAATTCGCTAAGCATAAAAATCCTCCTAATTCTGAATACTTTGATTGGTATTGAAGAAATCAGTTATCGATAAGTATAACCGACATTGCCTGCCAAATAGGGGATAACGGAACAGGGTAAATCCTAATCTTTCTGGCTGCTACACAGTTTTCCTAGAAATGGATTGCTGTCGTCCAGTCAATATTCTTTGTACGGCCTGTGCATCCTGATGATACATATTGTAAAAGGCGAACCAAACCACGAAATTGATCGCGCATGCCACAGTTGCTGTCCAGAAAAAGGCCTCAGTCAAGCCCATCCTAATGGCAAGCTGGCCGATTACCAAGGAGGCGAGAGCTTGAGCGAGGGTATACATGACTTGAATGCTGGCAAATCCCGTGGTACGCACCTCGGGTAATAATACAGCTGAAGTGATGGGTGCCATTGCGCCTGAGTAGCGGATATCCAGCAGCAATCCCAGTGCAAAGATCAGGACGGCATAAATAATAAAACTGTTCCATTCAATTTGGAATAGCAGAAATGAAATAACTGCCACCAAAGCAAGGGTGATCTGCGCAACCAGAATACGACCCCTTCGGGGATTGCGACGGTTTGACCAATCGCCGATCATGCCTCCGAAAACGCTGCCAATGGCTAAGCCAACTACGAGAGCGGCGAACATCGTAGTTGCCTGTCCTGGTTCAAAACCTCGGTCATCTGCCAGCCATGTCACCAAAAACGTGATGGCGACAGTGAACACAAATGTATTTGGGATATATTCCAGTAAAATTACCAACATAGTCGGTGTTTTAAAGATCGCAGGGATGAGGTTGAACGCAAAGGGTTGCTCATTCCCTGGATCTTCCCCATCTTCATCTATATAATCGGCGAGCGCAGCTTCTGAGCGGCCCCGCACTGGCTCCTCTACAAATGCCCAAATTAGCAATCCACTCAAAACACTCAGCCCACCAAAAATCCAGAAGGCGATCCGCCAACCGAGGTGGGGAATATCTGCAAGTTGTCCGAAAAATAAAACAGCAACGATACTGCCAATAAATGAAATCGTGCGGATTACACCAAAGGCTTTGCCGCGCTCTTCATCAGAAAACAGATCGGAAATCAGAGAGTTTAGAGGGCTTTGAATAGCAGCCAGACCAATTCCCGCGATGATCATTAAAACTAACATCTGACCATAGGTCTTTGAGAATCCTACAAATAGGGTCCAGACTCCCCATACACCGGTGATCCAAACCAGGACTGCCTTTCGACTGTAACGATCAGCGAGCACTCCCCAGATAGGGGTAAAGACCAGGCCAACAATTCGCCGCGCAGCTGCGATCGTGCCCAGGTGTCCGACATTCAATCCCAATGTGGCCCGAATAGAAGGGAACAAAGTCGCAAGCGCTTTGGATTCGCCAAAATCAATGAATTGTGCGGCTGCAATGGAAAAAACACTGCGCCACTTTTTCGGAGGTTTTGCTTCAGTGGAATTCATTGACATTCTCTCCAATCTCTATTTGTTTATCAGATTCCAATCGGCTTGTGGTTCTTTATGATCACCGAATCACGCAGTTTATTATATCGTATCGGGATTTCGCAAGAATCATCGAGGAAAATGGGGTTCACGAAAACGTGGTGAGATTATCCAGCTTTAGTGGTGTGTGGGGTGCGGAACACCCCACACACCACTAAAGCTGAGGAAATGCCCCGGAAATTTTTAGAGAACCAAAGATCAATTCTCGCTGTTTTCAGATAGTCGCGCACAGCGAAGCCCAAAGTCAACGGTGTAGGCTTTGATTGACAATTGATGCCGGAGATAGCGCACCCACGGGTGCTTTATCTTCGTTCGTTATTTCGTTATGCGCTTCTCGAATTAATGAAATAGCGCCCCGACAAGTTACAGTCGAGGCGCTTGATTTGTAGCGAGTGACGCTGGATTATCTAAAGGCCATAATGGTTATTATCAACTGGATTAACATGATAAGTCTGCTGATACCAGTAACGATATTCATCACCAGCCAACCTTTGTCTATTTCTTTCAGTGCGATCATCAATTCTTTAATATCGCTTCCCTGTGTGGATGAGATGCGTCGGAAATTGTCTGTTGGCAAAAAGAAGGCAACAGCCATGGCGCAATAGGCCAACCCATTTGCCAGCGTGGTAATTCTGGGACTATCAACTACAAATTGAATAATTGTAGCAATTCCACCGAGCATGATCAGAACTGCCAGAATGATCATATTTCTCGATAGTTTCTTAAAAACCTTGTCATCTTGGGGGGTAAATTCGTATTCACTCATTTTATTCGCTCCTTCATAATTTGCTTGTGCGGCCTAGAAAAGCATTCCAACGAAATCGCCAGAGACGATAAGGATGAGTAGAATGATACTCATTACAACGGCAAGATTCATTTCTTTTACCCCCCTCATTAATTCTTCGATATCTTTGCCTTCTGTCTTTGTGATTCGTTTGAAGTTGTCGGAAGGGCGAAAGATTAGCACACCCATGACGATGAACAATGCACTTTGAATAACTGTAGTAATCAATTTCGGAGTTGTAAAAGTATCCATCTCAACAAAATCTGTGATGATCCCAATTGCTCCGCCTAACGCCAATAAGATGCCTTGGACGATCATCCTCGTAGATACCTTATGTATTGTGCGGTTTTGCTCGGTAGAAAATTCGTACTTTGACATCGTTGCCTCCTAAAGAATATGTAATTGAGATGGTGATGAATATTTAATAAAGGATTTTACACACTTGAAGCGGATTGGGCTGCCCCAGCCATTTTCTCGCTGAACTGCGAAAGTCCTATAGTAGTAATCTAATTCATGGGTGACCTCCTGATTTAGTTCATCTCATAAGTATTTATATGGGTAGTCACTGTGAGAAAAGTGTGTCAATCCCCATGCAAATGGGTGAGAATGCTTTTGCCCTCGCCACAGGCCCGTCTTCGACGTCGGCGGGGGTTCACATAAAACAAATTTAAAATTTCTAGTAGAGGGATCGCTAATTTCATCCCTCAGATAAAACTACTACCGTATCGTCGACATGAAATACGACTTTGTCTGATTTGGCGGGATTGATCGTCACACCGAAGTTCTTGCTCTCATCCATGGAATACTCGGATTTTCTGTACCCGAACGCGATCTCGTCCCGTTGAATTGCTGCCGATAGCACTGTGTAGAAATCCACTTCGGTTTCGAGCACGACATAGTCACTGGCGGGTTTGAGATAGATCTCGGCACCTTCTTCAGAAGTCAGTTGCTCGAAAATTGCGCTGAGATGCCTGTTCTCGGAAATTTGTGCCAGTACCAGACTGATCAGATTACCGCCCACAATGAAATCGTCCGCGCGAGTGGCCTGTGCTAGTTCCTTATTGCGAATATCTAGCATTTCACTGACCACTCTGAAACAACATTCCGAATTATCGGCGATATCTCGTAGGTGCAGCAATGTCAGCATAGTGTTCGCATCTGCTTCTTGCTCATTTAGTTCGTCGGAGTAAGATAATACAATCACCTGGTCGTAATCGGGAATCCCAATCGAATCCAGCACCTCTCGATCCGTGGTGTCGCTCTTTTTGTAGGTCAATTTTTGGTTTTCCAGATTATCCTTGATCGCCTCGATCTGCCTTTTCCCACCCTTGGTATCAGCAATGATGGTCAGCTCGGACCCAGCGGCAAGATATTGATCTAATTCTTCAATGATTGGGAAGATTTTTTGGTTCCATCCGATGATCAGCGTGCGCTCTGGGGGTTGGGTGACCTCTGCTGGATCACTAAAGAATTTATTATTTGTCGAGGTAGGGCCAGATTCCGAAACTCGAACTGTATCGTCATCTTCAGATATGGCGATCACCCGATCTCCAGGTTTGATCACCCGTTTTGCTGGGGGGTTAAGATATATTTCCCCATCAGAGGAGAATAGCCCAATCAGTGTAGAGTCCTCATACTGAAGTTGCGCTTCGCCAAATGATTTTTCAAATAGAAGAGGCTCCTCATAGAAATAAACTTCATCCCCGCCAAAGTCGAAAAGATCAGTGTAGACCAGGGATAGTCCTGATTGGCGGCAGGTTTGAGCAACTAAGCGGGAGATCAATCCTTTTGTGAGCACGATCTCAACCTCGTCACGGCCCACCATTTTGACCACCTCAGAATTTTTTTTCTCACTAAGCTCTACAATGATTTGATATGGCTCTGTTCTGCGATGGGGATTATTGACGATTGCTAACACGACCTTGATAACCCAGATATCCGGATCGCCAGTTTCAGGTGCAGGGACAATGATCGATTTAGCCCCATTTAGATTGACGATGTTGATATCGTTTGTATCTAGTGGATCGCCTCTGCGGATGACGATGCGCGTGTTTTGAGTATCTCCTACCCGGTTTTGGATCTCATCTAAAAGATCTGCGGGGTCTTCATCGGCCAGGATGGTAATACAAGGATTGCGCACATTTTCGTTGGCGATAACCAATTCAGAGATAATCGAATAGACCTTCGATGAGCTCCCCAAGATGACCGTATGGTCATTTTCAGCGACAAAAGAACGTCCGCGTTTGAGTTCTTCAAGCTTGCTATCGAGACCGGCGCTGAGAATACCGATCAGGGCGCTGAGCACAAAGATGCCCGTCAGTGCGATCAGGAACATGATCAAGACGTAAACCCAGCTCCCAGTGCTAAAAACCAAATTTGCTGGGTCAAAAGCATTCTCCCAGATAGCCTGGACGGAGGATGTCAAACCATCATCTCCTTCAGGTGCCAGACCGAATACCTGGATGATCAAGATCGCCAGGGTACAGATGAAGATCATCAACAATAATAGCCCGATTATCTGACTGACTGTTCCCCGCGCCATGAGATTGTCGAACCTGTAGCGAAATCTATCTGAGAGTCTGATTTCCGATTTCCTCATATGCTCACTCCACAAATAACCATAAAAAGATTTCTCAACTCTTGTTGCAGTACCCGAATGAATTTGAGAATTGTTTATTGTGCCGCCTAATATTATAAATTATATACCAAATCTCTAATTAGTTTTGACTGGGGTGATCCCCCAGATTTAGGGGTGAGTGGGGTGCGGAGCACGCCCCATACCCCAAATCAGTAGTTCACCGTGGAATTCCCAGAGCCCCACTTGGTATGTTTGCAATTGATAAGATGTGGTGTTGCAAACCCAACAAGATGGGGATATTTACACGCAATGCAAGCCGTGGGACTCGATCTGCGTACCATCGATAGGATGGCACATTAATGTCTGAACAACAGGATGGCAAGTTGACACTGGGTGGTGGATACGATAAGATGAAAATAATTGCTCAGGTTCAGCATCGTCAATTTATAGAGCAAACCCTGATCTTGCCCATTTCTACATGTATGTCGGACGAAAAATTAGGAGGTTTTTATGTCCCAATATGAATTTACTTCAGAGCAAAATAAGGTCATTAGTAACGTCGCCCTGCGCTGCAAAGTCAATGCTGTTTTTCTGGCTCTTTGGGGGCTGAGCAGCCTCCTAAAGACGGGGTTATCCTGGGGGGATAGGGTGCCTCTTCTTTCAGTAGTCAGCATAATCTCAGGCTTGGTGTTTGTTGTTATGGGTGTTGTGTTTTTTCGCCCGTCAGATAATTTCCAGCGCGTAACAACTACCGAAGGTAATGATATTACTGAGGTAATGACCGGTTTAAAAGAGTTATGGGGTGGTTTCAAGCTGGTCTCTATTCTAATCATCGTCAGCTTGGTGCTGGATGTAATCACGATCGTTTTTTATGCTCAATAGTGAGAGAGGTCAAACCATGTCGGAATACGAATTTTCTCAAGAAGACAATAATATTTTCGCAGGTCTCTCCCGGTGGATGACCATTATGGCCGTGTTAATAGGGGTAGGTGGTATCGCTACATTGGTGCAGTACATGGCTGGGGATCGTCGCTGGACTGTGCTGGTGCATGGGATTATGTACCTAGTGCTGGCGATTGTTTTTTACCTGCCTGTCGATAACTTCAAAAAGATCGTTAGCTCTGAAGGCAAGGATATCACCGAGTTGATGACCAGCTTCAAGGAAATGGATAAGGGCTGGTTGGTCGCAAATATCATCTCGTTCGTGCTAGTAATTTTGGCGATAATGTCCTTCTTTACTTAGCTCTTCCTTTCGACAATCGTTAAGACGGTGCTGGAAAAGCTGCTCGGTAAAAAAACCAGGTTTCGGTCAAGAACCTGGTTTTTTCGCGTCGGAAGATGGCGCCACGAGAATGATTTCAGTTATCCAATGGATGGAATGAGGCAAAAATACGAGAAAACGTCGAGTGGAGTCCGAGAAAACAACAGTACGAAAGTACTACGAAATATTTGGTAGTATTTGTGCTAAATTAGGCAAATTTATTATATAATTCATTATAGTAAGTTCATCGTCACAGTGAAGTGACAGGGCACAGCTTTCTTAAAGTCTAAATACCGCGGTTGAATCTGCACCAATAACTGTAATATCTCCCTTCGGTGATTGAAACCAACCTTCGAAGGCAGGTTCCCCAGTCATTTCTGCGGCTTCCAATTGCCAAAACCGCGATTTTAAGAAAGCCCTGAGTGACAGGGCGTTTTATGCTTATTGGGGTGGTCGCTACTGGTAGCAAGAATATCGGCGCGAGTTGTCAACGGAGAGGACGCTCGGCGGGGATATTTTTGTTGCTATTTGCCGCAATGCTGATGCTTGCCTTTGGCCCGCTGACGGGTGCAGCCTACGCCAGTGACGGCGAAGCTGCAGGAGCCGATACGGCGGAGGCAGATGCCGCCGAAGCGAACCCAGCGCAGGAAGAGGCCACATCAGATAGGACTGATGACCATTCTCAGATAGAATCTACTGATGATAATGAAGGAACAGCGCTATCAGAGACAGCTGCTTTAGATCAGAGTGAGGCTGACCCAATCGACGAAGCTTTTGAAACCGAGATGGCGCAGGCAACGACTGACGGCGATGCGGCAGAAACCGAGATACCTAACGAAGTAGCGGAGGGAGAGGGGGCTGACGAACCTGCACTGGCACAAGCTGACGATAATGACGATAATAATGAAGAAGACGCGATTTCAGAAGAGGGAGAGAGTGATACTTTTGAGAATGCTCCCGCTGACCCTAATGCCGAAGCCGAGATAGTCCAGACTGGAGCCACGGACTCTCCATCTGACGCTTTGCTAGAGGTAGAGACAACGAGTGAGGCCGACACTGAGTCCAGTGAAGCCTCTACTGAACTATCCGATGGCGAGACCTCGGGCGAAGATGACGCTCTACCAGCAGAGACCAACCTCAACCTCGCTCCCGTTCAGCCCATCGAAGTTCCAGATCATCCCGAAGACTCAGATGATGTTGATGAGTCAGATCAATCGGACGCTGCGATCAGTTCGGAATCCACCCATTCACCAACCTCCAACCTGCAATCTCCAATCCCCGATCCCTATTTCTACGTCAATGGCAACAAACACAGCTTCTTGCCCTCGGGCGGAGATTGTGCGAACGCTGACAACTGCACCGTCTCGAATGCGCCCATCACGGAGGCTTTGAACGCTGTAGCTGGCGGACTGACCCCAGATGATGGCATTATCTATGTTGAGGGGGGTACATACGAAGAAGATCTGGACATTCAGGGACTCAACGACCTGACCTTGCAAGGCTCGGTGAATGACAGTCCATCCATCCTGGCGGGGCTGGTGACTATTCAGAGTTCAGCTAATTTTAATTTATATAATTTTGTTTTCGAAGAAATTTTGCGCATCGCCGACTCGGAAAATATCGGCATTGCCGGTACCGATGGCGATGATGAAATCGAAGTCACCCTCGAAGGCGATGTGGACAACCTGACACTGGATGGCGGTGAGGGCAGCGACGAGATCACCGTCAACCTTAGTTCCGATAGCAGCAGCGTTGTGGTCAGCGACAGCGGGATCAGCGGCACAGACACGTTGACAGTGGTCGACGAAGACGAAGACCTGGATGAGACAGAAGAGCAGGTCGTCGGTGAAAATGAGAGCGTTGAATTCGACGCCTCGATTGAAAGCTTGATCGTGGATGATGCTGCGGCTGCAGCTGCTTCACTGAGTGATCCCAGCAGCTTGCCGACCGGTCTGTACCCTTCCATTGTTGCCGCGTTAGGGAATGCAGACCCGGCCTACCATGCCGCTGCCGTTGGCGATGGCTTCCAGTTCAACAATAGCGAGCAGGATCTTATGGCCGCCTTCGCGCCCGATGGGGTAACCATCGATAGCCAGTACGGAGCGGTCAGCCTCAGTTACCTGGGCTATGGCTATGGGGGTTGGCAGGCTGCTGGCCCGGCTGCGTTGAGCGCTGAGGGTGCCCGGGTGGCATACGATTACGGCGGGCTGACCGAATGGTATCTGAATAGTTCGCTGGCGCTGGAACACGGCTTCACTTTGGAATCAGCACCGGGTGATGACGCTGCCGGAGAACTGCTGCTGGCGCTGAACGTAGATGGTAGCACTACACTGATGCCGGCGCTGGATGCCGATGGCAACGGGGTGACCTGGTTCGATGCCGACGGCCAGGATGTTCTGGCGTATGGTGGGTTGGCTGCCTGGGACGCAAACGGCCGTTCGCTTCCGGCCTACCTGGCGCTCGAAGAGAATGTGCTGACTTTCCATATTAATGCTGCTGGTGCGCAATACCCGCTGACTGTAGATCCAACATGGGTACAGACTAAAAAATTACTTGCTGGTGATAATGAAAATGATGACGACCAACTAGGTTACTCGGTGTCCATTAGCGGGGATTACGCTGTGGCCGGGGCGCCTTTTGACGATGATAAAGGCAACGAATCTGGCGCGGCTTACATCTTCTCTCGAAACCAGGGTGGCGCCAACAACTGGGGTCAGGTGAAAAAACTGACCGCCAGTGACGGAGCGGTGGGTGACGAATTTGGCTGGTCGGTGTCCATCAGCGGGGACGAAGCTTTGATTGGAGCCTACAAAGACGATGATAACGGAAGTAATTCAGGCTCGGCATATGTCTTCAGCCGAAACCAGGGCGGCACGGATAACTGGGGCCAGCAGGCGAAACTGCTTCCCGGCGACGGCGCGGGGGGTGACCAGTTCGGCTACGCAGTGGCCATTAATGATTCCAGCGCTGTGATTGGTGCACCTTTTGATGACGATGAAGCAAATGGTAGTGATTCGGGCTCGGTCTATTATTTCTTTGAATTTGGAGGAAACTGGTATCAAGATGACAAGCTGACTGCCAGCGACGGTGCTGCGGGTGATCATTTTGGCAGTGCGGTTGCATGTTCCTTCTCAATGTTCTCGGAGTCCGAGGTCATATTGGTCGGAGCGCCTGGGGATAACGTTGTCGGAACCGACTCCGGCTCGGCCTATATCTTCGAGATGGTTGAAGGCTGGATGCAGACAGCGAAGCTGACCGCCAGCGACGGCGCGGCGGATGACTGGTTTGGCTCGTCGGTAGCCCTCAGTGGAGCCACCGCTCTGATTGGAGCGTATGGAGATGACGATAATGGCAGCGCGTCTGGCTCAGCCTATATCTTTGAGCCGGGTGGTGAGGGCTGGGAACAGGTGGCCAAGCTGACTGCCAGCGACGCGGGACAAAGTGATCGATTTGGCAGGTCGGTGTCTTTCAGCGGGGACGTAGCATTGATCGGGGTCGACGGCGACGACGATAACGGTAGTGGCTCCGGTTCGGCTTACATCTTCTCTCGAAACCAGGGTGGTGCGAACAACTGGGGTGAGTTGAGAAAACTGACCGCCAGCGACGGGGGAGTAAGTGATCGTTTTAGCTGGTCGGTAGCCATCAGTGGTGACACCGCTCTGATCGGCGCGTATGGAGAAGACGATAATGGCAGCAATTCTGGCGCGGCATATACCTTCGATAAGGATCAGGGCGGCGCTAATAACTGGGGTCAGACGAAAAAGCTGACCGCCAGCGATGGCGCGACGGATGACCGGTTTGGCATCTCGGTTGCCGTTGATGGGGATACGGCCTTGGTGGGGGCAGACAAAGACGATAGCGACACGGGGGCAGCCTATCTCTTTTACCGTAACCAGGGCGGCGCCAATAATTGGGGCCAGGTTAAAAAACTGACTGCTGGCACAGGCGGACAATTTGGTTACGCGGTGGCCCTCAGCGGTGACACGGTCCTGATTGGCGCGGGGTGGAATGACGATTTGGCTACCGATGTTGGCGCGGCGTATATTTTCTATCGTAATCAGGGCGGTACGGACAACTGGGGGCAGGTGAAAAAACTGACTCCCACCTATTTCAATTCTGGTTGTGTCTTTGGCAGTGCGGTGGCGCTCAGCGGGGATACCGCCTTGATTGGGGCATACCTTACGGATGGTGGCAGAGGTATGGCCCACGTCTTCGGTCGTAATCAGGGCGGCGCGGATAACTGGGGGCTGGTGAAAAAACTGACCTCCAGCGACGCTGCGGTAAATGATTACTTCGGTCAAGCAGTTGCTATTGATGGAGATACCGCGCTGGTTGGGGCGTTTTGGAACGATAATGCTGGTGGTGACGCTGGTTCGGTCTATGTCTTTGAACGTGACCATGGCGGCGTGGATAATTGGGGGCAGGCGCAGCAGTTGAATTCCAGCGATGCCGTGGGGGCCGATCTGTTTGGGTATTCAGTTACCATTGATGGGAATACGGCCCTGATTGGGGCATTTGGGGACGATGACAATGGCAGCGGCTCTGGCTCAGCTTACATCTTCGTACATAATGGTAGCGATTGGGTCGAGCAGGCCAAGGTGATTGCCAGCGACGGCGCTATAGACGACAACTTCGGCTCTGCAGTAGCCCTAAGTGGGGACATTGCTTTGGTCGGGGCCCTGGGGGATGATGACAAGGGCAGCGGCTCTGGTTCGGCTTATATCTTTAGCCGTAACGAAGGCGGCCCAAATAGCTGGGGCCAGGTGCAGAAATTGACGCCCAGCGACGGCGCAGCGGATGATCTCTTTGGCCGCGCGCTGGCTCTCAGCGGTACCACCATACTGGTTGGAGCCCAGGGGGATGACGACAACGGCAGTGACTCTGGCTCGGCTTACATCTTCTCCGTGGCGGAGACAGAATTGACATTGGTATCCGGTGATTTTTTCGATGATCTATATATTACGGATATCAATGGCGGAGATTCGAACGACACGTTGACGATTTCTATCAACGGTAGTAACGTGCGTGTCACTGATTCCAATAATACGCTTGGTGCGGGAACCGGCACTACGCAAATTGATGCTAACACAGTGGATGTCCCCTTGGCCAGCATCACCGGTGGTGGCATCATTGTCGATACCCTGGGCGGCGACGATACCCTGACCATTGACTTCTCCGGGGGTAATTTCTTAAATACGATCACCTATACAGGCGGTACACAGACCAGCAGTGATACATTGGCACTCCAGGGTGGCACATTCGCCGACACAGTTTTCAATTACAACAACGCCAGCGACGGCAGCGTCAGCCTTACCGGCAACGCCCTGATCAGCTACACTGGACTGGAGCCGATCACTTCTACGGTTACTAACACCAATGTCACACTCAATTACAGCACCACTGCTGAGACCATCTCGATAAGCGACGGAGGTGGGGGGAAGACCACAGCGACTTCTGCCGCGGGCGAGAGTACGACCTTTAACAACCCGAGCGGCACACTGACAGTCAACGCCGGGGATACGGGCGCCAACACGATTGATGTTGGCGCGCTGTCGGCCAGCTACCCGGCGACTATCGACATCAATGGCGGGAACGGCGGGGATACGGTCAACCTGAATGGCGCTATAACCTTCGCGGCTGACAAATCGCTGACCGTAGGTGCAGCCACGATCAACGCCCCCAATGCCACATCTGACATCGCGACCAGTGGAACAGGGAGCATTGCTCTGACAGCCACGCGCAACATTGCCATGGGTTCCGGTTCCAGCCTGACGTCTGCCAGTGGGGCGATCACGCTCAACGCCAACACTGCCGGGACAGCCAGCGGCAACTTCGCTGGGATTATGTTGGCCGGAACGGCGATTACGACGGTCAGCGGAGCGGTGACGCTCAACGGGACGGGTGGAAATACCGGCATGCATAATCGGGGTGTTTGTTTACACACGGGGGCCAGTATTCAATCCACGGGCAGCGGAGCCCCGGGCGCGATTTCGATTACGGGACAGGGGGGCAGCGGTTACTGGGCGCAGGGTATTGAAATCGCCAGCGACGGCCCCGCACTCACTGCGCCTGCCCAGATAACTTCTGTTGACGCGGATATTACATTGACGGGCACAGGCGGCGATGCGACCGGGACCAGCGATGCAATCGGATTGCAATTGCGAGATGGTGTTTCTGTTACGTCAAGCGGTACAGGCTCGATTGCGCTAATCGGTACGGGCGGCAGCGGTGTTCAGTACAATACTGGCCTTATACTCCAAAACACCGCTAATTTGACAACAACCACGATCACCGTTGAAACCAACAGCGGTGCGATCAGCCTTTCTGGCACGGCCGGCAGCGGGATAAATCGCTCAGGCATCGCTGTTCTCAACAAGAGCGTGGTCAAGTCAACTGGCGGTGGCGCGCTCACATTCACTACGGACGATCTCAATCTCGGCGGCGATGTAAGCTTCCAAAGCAGCGGCGCGTTTTTCATCAAGCCCGAAACAACCAGCGCGACCATCGGCTTAGGTGATGGGGCCACGGGCACGCTCAACATAACCACAACCGAGATTAGCAAGTTTTCTGACGGCTTCAGCAGCATTACTATTGGCGACGCTGCGAATGGAACGGGGGCAGTGGACATCAAAGCGCTTACCTTCACAGATCCAATTACGGTTGTTGGGGGTTCGATCAACGTCACCGGCGCCTTGAATGCCGGTCCCAACGCCGTTGTGCTGACGGCCCGCACAGGTGCGATCACAAACACTAGCGGCCTGACCATCACGGGGAGCACGGTCACCCTAAACGGCGAGGTCAAGCCCGGCGGCGCAGCAGCCGCGGGCAGTCTGTTGATCGCCGGAGCTTTAGCCTTCGGGGCCGGTGCACATGCCTACTTCGATATCAACGGCACCACTGCCGTGACCCAGTACGATCAAATCCAGGTCAGCGGCGCGGTGGATCTCAACAGTGTCAGCCTGGATACTTCTGCCAGCACCTATACACCCAGCGTAGGGGATAGCTTCATTCTGATCATCAATGATGCTAGCGACGCCGTCACGGGCACCTTCAACGGCCTGGCCGAGGGGGGGACAGTTTCTGCTGATTTCCAGGGCTCGGGCCTGGATGCCACGGTTAGCTATGTTGGGGATACTGGTAATGATGTGGTCATCACCATTGAGCCGCCAGCAGCACCCGGCGGTGTGTATACCAATTTGGCATTCTGGTTTGATGCGAATGATCTGGATGGCGATGGCACCCCAGAGGGGCTTTCAGAGAGTGTTCTTACGGGTACAACGGTAGACAGTTGGGTCGACAAAGGCCCCAACGGGGTTATTGTACCCAGTATAGTGGCACCCACCTTTAGCTCGAATGGGTACAACAGCAATGGGATTGTGATCTTGGATGGCACCCAATACTTGGATCATGCCACCTATAATGCTAATGCCGTAATTTGTAATCCAGATTGTACTGAGTTGGCTGCGATTGCCGTATTCAAGTATGCCTCAGGCATGTTTATCACTTCCTTTGGTAGCTCATTCAACCATTATGTTGAAGGCACAATTAAGGTAAATCGCAGCACCAATTCTCCTGCAGCAAGTAGCACATCGGTAAATGATGGCAATTTGCATCTGACCACCCATAATCGAAAAGCTGGTAGCAATTGGGATATATATCTCGAAGGCAATTTGGATAACACATCTACTGTCACTTCTACGTATAACGGCGCAGGGCTGGAAATCGGAGCCCGCAGCGGTAGTAATCGATATACAGGTGATCTGGCCGAGATGATCTATTACAGCACCGAATTGAGCAGTACTGAGATAGAAAAAATTCACTCCTATCTGGCAGTCAAGTATGGCATCTCCCTTGCCAGTGCTGTCGATTACAAGATTTCCGATGGCACCGTGATCTATAACAGCACTGGCACACACAGCGGTTATGCCAATGATATTGCTGGAATTGGTGTTGATAGCAGCAGTCTCCTGGATCAAAGTCAATCACGCAGCGTCAATAGCGATAGTGTCGTCACCGTGGGCAATGCTTCTGATGTTGCCAATGGTGAATTCCTGATGTGGGGTAATGATAACGGTACGCTGACCGCTTCAACGGAGGTGCCAGCTTCGTGGACAGAGCGCTTTACCCGAGAATGGCGTGTTGCTGAGACTGGGGATGTCGGTACAGTCACGATCAGTTTTGATACAACTGGAATTGACACCAGCGGGACGACTGAATTCGCGCTGCTAAAAGATACGGATGGCGACTTCAGTAATGCCAGTGTCATTACGGGTGCTTCGATCAATGGAAACGTTGTTGAGTTTAGTAGTGTATCTTTCGGTAGCGGTGATTACTTCAGCCTGGCGATGAAGAAGGCCGAAACATCTGTAGGTTTGGACGGCTCCAATAACCTGGTTGTAGAAGATATCAATGGAGCTTCAACTGATGATACGCTGACTATTTCCATCAACGGGGGCAACGTGCGTGTCAGCGATCCCAACAATTTACTCTCAGCAGGGACAGGTGCAACCGCTATTGATAGCAATACTATCGATGTGCCTGTGGCCAGCATCACCGGTGGGACGGGCATCCTAATAAACACCCTGGGTGGCGACGATAACCTGGCCATCGACTTCGGCGGCGGCCTGTTCGCCAAGGCCATTACATATAATGGAGGCACCCAGACCAGCAGCGATACACTAACCCTGCAAAATGGCACCTTCACCGATGCCACATTCAATTACACCAACGCCAATGACGGCAGCATCAGCCTGACAGGCAACGCCCTCATCAACTACACCGGCCTGGAGCCGATCACCTCGACCATCACCAACACCAACGTCATCCTGAACTACAGCACCAGTGCTGAGACCATCTCCATCAGCGACGGTGGCGGGGGGAAGACCACAGCGACTTCTACCGCGGGCGAGAGTACGACCTTTAACAATCCCAGCGGCACACTGACAGTCAACGCCGGGGATACGGGCGTCAACACGATAAACATCGACACGCTGTCGGCCAGCTACCCGGCGGATATCGATATCAATGGCGGGAACGGCGGGGACACGATCAACCTGAACGGCGCAATCACCTTTGCAGCCAGTAAATTACTGAGTGTTGATGCTGCGACGATCAACCTACCCAACGCCGCATCTGACATCACGACCAGCGGTTCGGGGAGCATTGCCCTGACGGCCACGCGCAACATTTCCATGAGTTCTGGGGCCAGCCTGACGTCTGCGAGTGGGGCGATCACGCTCAACGCCAACACCGCCGGTACAGCCAGCGGAACATTCGCCGGTATTCTGATGGTCGGCGCGGCGATTGCGACAACCAGTGGCGCGGTGACACTCAACGGGACCGGTGGCGATACAGGTATAAACAATCGCGGTATATATTTGCACACGGGTGCCAGCATTCAGTCTACCGGCACGGGTGCGCCAGGCGCGATATCGATCACTGGCCAGGGCGGCAGCGGCGGCTCCCGACCCGTCGGTGTCGAGCTTGGTCAGGTGTCAACCACGCCGGTGCAGGTGACCTCCGTTGATGCTGACATTACAGTAACGGGAACGGGGGGCAACGCCGGTGCTGGAATCGATGCATTTGGTCTTGATTTGCGTGATGGTGCCACTGTCACAGCCAGCGGAACGGGATCGATCACACTGACGGGGACAGGCGGCAGTGGCAGCCAGTATAGTTATGGTCTTCTCATTGGTAATACTGCTCAGGCGGCAACACCCACAAATACCGTTCAAACCAACAGCGGTGTGATAAGCCTTACAGCTGTGGGCGGCAGCGGAGCATCTTCACTAAGCTTTTGGCTTTATAACAAAAGCGTGGTCAGGTCAACTGGCGGCGGCGCGCTCACGTTCACAACAGACGATATTCTCGTCAGTGGCGATACGACGATCCAGAGCAGCGGAGCGCTGCTCATCAAGCCTGTGACGGCCAGCACGACCATCGGTTTGGGTAATAGTGCCACGGGCACACTCAACCTGGATGCAACAGAATTGAGCAAACTGGCTGACGGCTTCAGCAGCATTACCTTTGGGGATGCATCGAATGGCACGGGGGCGGTGGACATCAAAGCGGTCACCTTCGTCGATCCAATTACGGTTGTTGGCGGTTCGATCAACGTCACCGGCGCTTTGAATGCCGGTTCAAACGCCGTTGCGCTAACGGCCCGCACAGGTGCCATCACAAACACCAGCGGCGTGACCATCACCGGAAGCACCATTACCTTCAACGGCCAGGTCAAGCCGGGCGGAGACTCCACTGCGGGCAGTTTGCTTGTCGCCGGAGCACTGGCCTTCGGGGCTGGCGCACAGCTCTTCTTCGATATCAACGGCACGACAGCCGTAACCCAGTACGACCAGATCCAGGTCACCGGCACGCTGGACCTCAACAACGCGGGACTGAATTTCGCGGGGTCTTATTCTCCCAGCGGGTCCGATTTCTTCCTATTAATAAGCAACGACGGCTCTGATGCCATCAGCAGCACCTTTAACAGTATTGCCGAGGGGGCTGCGGTTACCGTGAACAGCGGCAGCCGCACGATGACCTACCAGGGCGGTTTCTACCGCAATGATGTTTTCCTCTACGGGACCATTCCTGCGACCCTGACCGTTACCAAGACGGATGACACCGTCGACGGCTTGTGCGATGCCGATTGCTCCCTTCGTGAAGCCATTGCATTTGCAAGCCTGTCCAGCAGCGCGGTGACGATCAACTTCGCCGGCAGCCTGACGGTTGGAGGCGATGCCACCATCACCCTGACCCTCTTCGACACCGGGCAGGATTCCAACGAGTTTGGCCCCTCGGCCTTCCAGATTACCAATGAGATTACCATCAGCGGCCCGACAGGCGATAACGGCATCACTATCACCCGCAGTGGCAGTAACTTCCGCCTTTTCCACGTTATGCCCTCAGGCGACCTGACCCTGGAGAGACTGACCCTGTCCAACGGGCGGGCGCAGGGCGGCACTGGGGGGAGGCCACGCGGCGGCGGCGGTGCTGGCATGGGTGGGGCGATCTACAACGAAGGCACGCTCAGCATCCTGGCTTCCACGCTGAGTGGCAACCGGGCCGTTGGGGGCAACGGTGGACAGTCTGGTACTACCAACTTTGCTGGCGGCGGCGGTGGTGTAGGCTCAAATGGGCTCGGTGACAACCAGTCCAGTCTCAGTGGTGGCTACCCAAACCGCGGCTACAGTAATTACGGCCAGCATGGACAGAACGCAACGGGTGACGGCGGCGGCGGCGGTGGCTCCGGCGGCATGTATCTGCGTGGCGGCGACGGCGGCTTCGGCGGTGGTGGCGGTGGCGGAGGCCGGGCAAGCGGCGACGGTGGCGACGGCGGTTTCGGCGGCGGTGGCGGGGGTCGGTATGGCGGCGCGGCAGGCGCAGGCGGCTTCGGCGGTGGCAACGGCGGCTATACAGGCGGCGGTGGCGGCGCAGGTATGGGCGGCGCGATCTTCAACCGCGCGGGCACTGTGACAATCGAAAACAGCACCTTCTCCGGGAACCAGGCCAATGGAGGCAGCCCGGGAGGGGGCGGGGGTCAAGGCAGCGGTTACGGTGGCGCGCTGTTCAACCTGAACGGCACGGTTACCATCGTCAACAGCACGCTGGCCAGCAACACGGTTTCATTTGGCAGCGCAGACGGCGGCGGGATCTACAACCTTGGTGATGGTGAACTGGGGTCGGCTACTGTCACCATGCATAACACAATTGTTGCTGAC
>CAYTKR010000007.1:67074-71072 GCA_964438295.1 uncultured Anaerolineales bacterium | reverse complement strand
ACATCTTACAAGCGGAGAATTTTACCCTTTTTCTTTCATATGCGATTGCCCTGGGATCCTACCCAAGGCTTTCTTAAAGTCGGAAGTCCAGCCCATTGGTGTGATTGCGATGAGCCGCGTTTTGGGGACGAAGCAATCCCCTCGGGGCAAATTACGCTGGAAAGCAGGCGATTGCTTCGGGGTTCCCAAAGGGACGCAAAGCGTGCCCTAGCAATGACACTCAAAGTGCTACTATAAGAATGCCCTCGGTTCCGCAGGCTAATTTATTCAACGAAGCAGCTTCCAAAAATAACCCCCAAATAATATGGGTATGCCGGAAACCTTATTCACATACACTAGTAGCGACCATCGGTCGGTTATAAGGACAACACTATGCCAAAAGGAATTCGTCTCACAGAACAAGAAAGGGAAAATCGCCGCCGCAAGATCGCCCATATTGCTGCAGATATGATCTTCGAAAAAGGATTTTTCGAAACGTCCGTCAGCCAAATTGCCCAAGCAGCTGGGATGGGAAAATCGTCACTGTATGACTATTTTTCCACCAAGGATGAAATCGTGCTCTACCTGCTCGAAGAGCCCCTTTCTGAGCTCAATCAGCGTGCGGATGAAATCATTGCAGGGGGCGGAGGCGTAATCGAGCGGTTGCGAGATGTAATGCATATGCATCTTGAAATCCTCCTTCGTAATACGGCTTTTATTCTGAAGTTATTCCTGGCAGCTCAAAGCCTCAGCGTAGAGAGCCAACAGCGCTACCAGATCAAACGCTATACCTATCAAGATCGGTTGAAAGGGCTAATCGAAGAAGGCATTGCTCAGGGAAGTATACGCCCTATCAACGCCGCCGTTGCTATGAAATCACTCTTAGCGATAATGACGCCGGTTGTATTCACCACCCGGCCCGCAGGAAGTCCCACTGAAATGCTCGATGATGCATTGGATATTTTCCTGAAAGGTATGCAGGTTTGATTTTTTTGCCACCAAACCGACCAACGTTCGCTTCATTATGATTACTGGAGAAAAAAATGACAAACAATTATATCCTCTCCCTCGATGACAAAAACGCCAATCTAGAATTGGTTGGAGGCAAAGGGGCATCTCTCGCTCGTTTGATCAGAACTGGATTACCCGTTCCAAACGGATTTCAGATCACGACGAAGGCCTACCGCAAGTTTGTGGATGAGAATGCCCTTCAGTCTGGAATTCTAGCGGCTCTTGATCCCGTAGACTTATCAAACCCCCAAACGCTTGAGGTGGCGTCTCAAGCCATCCATAAACTGTTCATGGGCGGAGAGATTCCCTCGTTCCTTGCGGAAGACATCGCTGTTGCCTATGCGCAGTTATCTAAAGAGTCTCTATCGATCACCAACGAAATGCAGAGCAGTTCGCCGAAGCAACCGGCAGAGCCAGTTGCCGTACGCTCTTCAGCTACCGCTGAGGATCTACCCGAAGCATCCTTCGCAGGCCAGCAAGAGACCTTCCTAAACATCCGCGGTACAGATGCCCTACTCGCTGCCACACAGAAATGCTGGGCTTCCTTATGGACGGCGCGCGCCATTGGCTATCGCGCCCGGCAGGAGATTGATTCCGAGGGCGTGGCTTTGGCCGTGGTAGTGCAATTGCTGGTGCCTGCCGATGTTGCCGGGATCATGTTCACAGCCAACCCGCTCAATGGCAAGCGAAATGAGACGCTCATCAACGCGGCCTGGGGGTTGGGCGAGGCTATCGTGGGGGGGCAGGTCACACCGGACACCTTCACAATGGAAAAATCCTCGGGTGCATTGATCAGCCGCGAGGTCGCCCCGAAGCTCATCCAAACCGTTCGCACAGACTCCGGGGTCGAGCAGCAGCCCGTCCCCGAGCATCTCCAAAACAAACCTGCCCTCACCGATGAGCAGGCCACTGAGCTAACAACCCTGGGCACGCGGATCGAGAAAATCTACGGCATGCCCATGGACATCGAATGGACACTCACAGAGGGCGAATTCGCCATCGTTCAGGCGCGGCCAGTGACCGCCTTACCTGAACCGCCCATCGAATGGGCGCCACCAAAACCCAAGGGCGTCTACATGCGCGCCAGCGTTGTGGATTTGATGCCCGTGCCGCTCAGCCCACTTTACATTACGCTGGGTATACCAACCAAGCGAGAACAAATGAAACCCCTGGGGAAACGCCTGACTGGAGGGGAGCCAATTTTGGCGGAGGATTATTTCACCAGCATCAACAGCTATGCCTATATGAATCACTCTATTCCTGCGAATTCTTGGCGTTGGATTCTGTTTAACTTGCTGCCTACGTACCCCAAGATGCTCAAGGAACTGGTGCCAATTTGGCGAGATGAACTATTACCGGAATACAAAGCATTTGTTGAGGATCACGCGGGTAAAGAGCTCAATGAGACGTCTGTCAAAGAGCTCTGGGATGATGCACAAGAGATCGTGCAGGCGGTGATGTATTACATCTGCGGGTTGATGTTCGCCACCATGGGAGCTTCAGCAGGCTCGGAAGGGCTGCTCACCCGAGTGTATGACAAATTCGCTAAGGGCGAGGGTGATCCCGATGCTTCTGTTTTGATGATGGGCTGGGACAATATCCCTGTACGTTCCCAGAAATCGCTTTATGATCTGGCGATGTGGGCTAAAGAGCAAGATGAGCTAGCCGATTTCTTATTGGAAACTCCAACCGAGAAATTATCAGAGCTGACATTGCCTCATCCGAGTGGAGAGCAGGGCGCAGTGAGGGGCTGGGATGATTTCGCATCTCGCTTCCAGGCCCATTTAGAACAATACGGGCACATGGTCTACCAATTGGACTTTGCCGAGCCGTTGCCGCGCGATCACCCGGAGCCGATGCTGGAAACCATCAAGATGTACCTGCGCGGCGAGGGCAGCAACCCACACGAACGACAGCGTGATAGTAAGACGCTGCGCCTCCAGACTACAGAGACGATGCTCAAGCGTCTCAAGGGCCTCAAGCTGTGGGCTTTCACTAAAGCGCTCAATTGGGGCCAATCCATGGCCGAAGTACGCGAGGATGCCCTAGCCGAGATCGGTCTGGGATATCCTGTCTTGAGAGCGATGCTGCTTGAACTGGGCAAGCGTTTGACGGATGCCGGTGCCATTCAAGAACGCGACGACATATTCTGGCTGGAGAAAGTCGAAATCGATGACTGCATAGCGAACCTGGAGAGCGGCAAAAGCGTAGAAGATATGGACGGGCGGGTGGTAGAGCGCAAAGCGTTTTCAGAACGAGCCAAAGAATCTACACCACCACCAATCATGCCGGAGAAGAAACGGGTTATGGGTTTCAAGACTGAAGCTTTCGTCCCTCATGCCGCTGGCTCGCAGAGCGAAAATTCAATTTCAGGTGTGGCGACCAGTTTGGGCGTTGTCACAGCCCCGGCATGCGTGCTGCACGGCCCCGAAGATTTTGGCAAGATGCAACCCGGTGACGTTTTGGTGGCCGGCACAACTACCCCAGCCTGGACCCCGCTTTTCGCCATGGCCTCGGCCGTGGTCACCGATGTGGGTGGGCCGCTCAGCCACGGCTCGATCGTGGCACGCGAGTATGGCATCCCCGCCGTGATGGGAACTGGTATAGCCACCAAACGTATCCAAGATGGACAGATGATCACTGTCGATGGCGGCGAAGGCACCATCGAAATCAATAGGAATATGCAATGACCACTGAAGTTACAAACACACAGCTATACAATCGCAAAGTTTCGAATTTGGAGCATTTATTTTCTCGCTCCCCGTTTTCAATCGTCACCATGGTGGCGCGCATCAAAGGCGATGTCAGTGAAGACGCATTGAGGATGGCTATCTTCAAAGTTCAGCAGAGACATCCGAACTTACGCGTGAGGATCAAAGAAGACGAGCACCACCATCCATGGTTCACCACCGAGGGTGCCGGTGAAATTCCGGTCGAAGTTGTGCCAAGGGAATCAGACCGGCATTGGATCAGCCTTCATCATGAAGCGAGCAAAATTCCCTTTGAAT
>CAYTKR010000007.1:0-67064 GCA_964438295.1 uncultured Anaerolineales bacterium | reverse complement strand
GGAACGCCCCCCAATCCGTTTCATTCTGGTTCATTCCTCCCAGGTCTCTGAGTTGATCATTCTATGCCACCATATCATTTGCGATGGGATGTCGTTAGCCTATCTTGCAAGGGATTTGATGATCCACCTGGGGAATCCGGAATGTCAAGTTGAGGTATTGCCGGACCCGGTGATCGTTGACCAAGGTTCGATACCCGAGGATGTAACTCTAAATGGCATGATCAAGTACTTCTTAAATAAGATCAACACGCGATGGATTGGCGAGAGAATCGTTTTCGATTGGGAGGATTACCGCGACCTCAACGAAACCTATTGGTCGAATTTCCGGCATCAAGTGATCCCAGTTGAGTTATCCGAGGAAGAGACTACGGCTCTAGTCCAACGCTGTCGCGACGAACGGGTTACAGTGAACTCTGCGTTGACGGCAGCCTTTGTCGGCGCGCAGTATGTTGTCCAGGGTGACCAGGCTTACCATGCGAAGATTGGGGTTGCGGGCGATCTGAGAGGTCGCATGAAGGCACGCGTAGACGACGTGATGGGTTTCTATGCCGGGGTCGTGATGCCTAAGTTCAAATACAAGCTGAAATTGGGATTCTGGGAGAATGCCCGCAAGTTGCATCGCAAACTTACTCCGCTCTATACCAATGTGGGTCTCTTCAAGCAGCATCTCATGTGGTGCTATCTCGAGCCAGATATATTAGAAGCCATCAACTTCAAAAAACTCGGTGGACTCGTGCCGAAAGATCTGGCCCGATATCAGAAGCTTTCGGACTTCAGCAAGCGGGATGACGCCGTCCTGGGTATTCTCAAGAGAGGCAAAATAGACTCGCTTGAAGACGTAATCATGGGAACCGCAGTAACTAACCTGACTCGCCTGGACTTCCCTCGGAACTATGGTGACCTGGAACTAGACCGCTTGATTATGAACCCCGGCGGCGCTTTCCCCATCGTGACGGTCAATGTCGTTGTGGGCGCACTAACTTGCGCGGGCAAATTAAGCTTGCTCCTGGAATACGCGGAAGAGAGAGTTGATCCCAGCACGATGGAAGAGATCAAGGACAAAGCCATAGAATTCCTGTTTGAATAAAATCAAGAAAAGAATGCGGTTCCTGCCAGGGACCGCACTCTTACCTCGGGTGAAAAAAAATGAGTTGGGAAGGATTTGAAGAGCGCTCTCCAGAACTCGCACGTATAGGCTGCGAGCGGCTAAACCGCAAAATTGCCTATCTGGCCACGATCAAGAAGGATGGCTCACCGCGCTTGCACCCGGTGACGGCCTTTATTGGGAGCGGGATGCTGTTCATCTTCACAGAACCCTCCTCCCCTAAGATCGGCGACCTGCAAAACGATGGGCGATACACCCTGCACAGTTCTGTAGAAAGGGACCCAGATGAAGCGCTGATCGAATTCCTTGTTTCGGGGCATGCCGAAACCATAACAGATCATGACATCCGGCATAAAGCTGTAGTAATCGCCGATTCCCCCGTAGTCACAGAGGGATACTATCTGTTCGAGTTCCACATCGATTACGCTTTGTTAGTGGAATATGACGCTGATTGGCAACCGGTTGTTCAACGTTGGAAGAGAGGCATACGCAGATGAAAAATTCGGATGATCACAATATCTTTCAGAAAAGCCTAGCCTGGTTGATGCGCCCATCTGTGCTGGCCTTCATCTTGATCTTTATTCTGGCCTTTCGAATTCGAAATGAAGCGCTATCGAAAATCCCTAGCAGATACTTGGCCCCTACCCCTAATTGGGAACTCAGCGCCATCGCTATCTCTTTGTACAACGGAGAGGGCTTTGCCAACCCCTATATGATCGACACGGGACCCACCGCTCACCTACCGCCGGTCTACCCGTACCTGATTGGATTGATCTATAAGATCTTTGATCTAACGCCCAAAGCCGGGTTGATCAGTATGCAGGTCATGGTGGTGACCGGAGCATTGATGCTGGCTCTGCTCCCCTGGATTTCGAAAAAACTCGGGCTGGGGGTGCAAACTGGGATTATTGCCGGCACAGGCGGGGCTCTCTTGTCGGGGTGGTCTGGTCATGGTGAGTTCATCACCGCTATCCTGATGGGATTGATCCTGGTGGTTTTCGTGCGCAGGTGGACAGAGCAGCAATATTCCTGGGGTGCGTCTATTCTACTAGGATTCGCCATAGGGGTGGCCTTCCATGTACAACCAGCCTTGCTGACGGTGATAGTCGGGTGCCTGATCTTCGAGTTGTGGTGGAGCAAAAACCACAAAAAATGGGTTCATGTCAGCGTATTGGTCCTCGGGATTGTGCTGGCCAGCATCCCCTGGGGTTGGCGAAATTACGCCACCTTCGAGTCTGTCATTTTTATCCGCAGCAACTTTGGTCTGGAGCTACGTATGGGCAACCACGAAGGGGCTGCAGCAGCCATGGAAGTGATGGATGCTCAAGACAACGAACACCGCCACCCTGCGGCGCACATTGCTGACGCAAAGCAACTGCGTGAAATTGGCGAGATCGCCTACATGCAGGGTGCTAAGGATGAGGCACTACAATGGATCAAAGCGAATCCGGTGGAATTTTCCCGCTTGACAGTCCTTCGAGCAACCAATCTCTGGTTTGGTCCCCTGCACAAGCCTGAAGCCATGCTTGGGGTCAGCGCGCTGACCGTGCTGGCGATCTTAGGGGCTTGGCTTTCATTTCGTGGGATCACAATTCCTCAGCGAGCTGGCCTGCTGATCCCCCTGGCGACCTATCCTTTGGTCTATTATTTTGTGGCTTATATGCCCAGATACCGCTCACCCATCGATTGGGTCTTGTACCTACTGGCCGGAGCAGCAATTTGGCACGTGGTTATGTGGCTCCGCAGCATTTTAGGCAGCATATTTCCTACCCAGAAGGAGACATCTGGAACCTAGGGAAAGACGGAGCTTCGTTACTATGATCCAATTTCTTCAGCAACGTGTAGGGAGTGTCTGATATGTACAAGATCAACGGCTACAACCCAGAAACCGGTGAGTGGAACGACAGCACTGCCGGAGATTATCTCTGGTCCAGCGTCAATACGCGCGAAGCATCTCCCGATGTGATGACGCCCTATTCATGGTCCGCATTGCGGAATGGGTTCTCTCAGATGATGATGCTGCCCGGGTACCTACCAGTTGGCAATATTTGTGGCCGCATCTATAACAATGGTAGCGCGGCAGCTACGGCCTTCAAATTTCTGGGCCAGAAGAACTCCTTCGATGCTTCCAGCAAAGAGCTCTACGGCATCGATCCTAACGATATAGACGATTGGAATGTTCCCTATATCCCAACCAAATTTCGTGATCGAGCGCTTGTGGTTCGAAATGCGATTCAGATCATATCGAATGTAAATAAAGGCTTGAAAGATATCGAATCTTTTTCGATTTCTAACCCAGCCTGGTGTGATACACAGCATGCCATCGTGGAGAAGATGGATGAAGGAGAATTGATTCGCTGGTCTGATGAAGTACTTCTGCCCTATATGATGCGATGCTTCTGGGTGATGGTTAGCCCTGCCATAACACTCTCAAACGCCATCAGTAAACTACGCGCCGATCTATCGAAGATTGTCAGTCCGGACGATACGGTTGCCCTTCTTTCGAATGTCAGCACAGAAGACGAGGTTCTTGCCAGCCTGGGGATTGTGGCTGGCCTGGACCGACTGCGCCGAGGGCAAATGAGTCGCGAAGCCTATATCAAAGCCTACGGGCATCGTGGGCCGCACGAAGCGGAGATATCTATTCCCCGTCCGGCAGAGGACCCCAACTGGATCGAAAAACAATTAGATAATCTTGAATATGCGCCGCTTAATGTTGAAACGTTATTACAGGAGCAGCGCTTGCGCTATGAAAATGCTCTGTCCAATCTGGGAAAAAGCACTCCAAAAACATTTGAATCGCTACAAAAGAGACTAAAGGAAGCCGCCCGCCTGACTCGCTTACGCGAAACAGGGCGCTCCGAAGGCATCCGAGCTTTCTGGGTCTCGCGCAGCTTCGTGTTGCGCGCTGGTAAATTGCTAGGATTAAATGAAGATGCTTTCTTCTTGGAACATGACGAAGTAATCAACCTACTCTCTACACGAAATGAAATTGTTGAACAGGTCCCGGCGCGTAAAGCGGCCTACGATAAGTTTAATTCTTTGCCACAGTATCCCACAATTATCATGGGACGATTCGATCCAGTTGAATGGGCCGCGGACCCCGATCGGCGCACGGATATTTTCGATGCCACTGGAATACTAAAACCGCATATCACCAAGCAGATCGCGGGATTGCCAGGTTCTGCTGGTTTGGCCGAGGGACGAGTGCGCATTATTCGCTCCCCCGAGGAGGGGGAGCAGCTCCATCCGGGCGAAATCCTGGTCGCCATCACCACCAATGTCGGCTGGACGCCCATCTTCCCGCGCGCCGCAGCAGTGATCACTGACGTGGGCGCACCACTTTCGCACGCCGCCATCGTAGCCCGTGAGCTAGGTATCCCGGCGGTGGTGGGCTGTTTTAATGCCACTTCGATACTCAAAGATGGCGACCTCGTACGTGTGGATGGAGGACAGGGAGCTGTAGAGATATTGAATCGGGCTACTTCCTAAAGAGGAAAGAAAATTATGACTACTCAATCAGCCCTGATAACCGGAGCTACTAGTGGCATCGGTGCCGCCTATGCCCGCAAGCTGGCCGAAAATGGTTTCGACTTGGTCGTCACTGGCAGAAGAAAAGAGGTGATTCAGACTCTGGCTGAAGAGCTCACCCATGCCCATGGTTGTGAGGTCGAGGTGATCCTTATTGAACTGTCAGAGCCCAAAGAGGTCGAGGAGTTCATCCATAACATCAAGGGACACCAAATAGATTTCCTGGTCAACAACGCCGGGTTCGGCACAACGAAGCTATTTCACCAGGAACCTCTCGAACTCCAGGAAAAGATGGTCAGCGCTCATATCATCGCCCACATGAAGATCGTCCACGCCTTGTTACCCAAAATGATCGAAAAGGGATCGGGCATCATCATCAATGTTGGTTCTCTGGGAGCTTTTCTACCATCGCCCAAAACGGCCGTTTACAGCGGGACAAAGGCCTTCCTGCGCGCCTGGACAGAGTCATTACACATGGAATTGGTTGGGACAGGCGTCCAGGTTCAAGTGGTCTGTCCGGGGTTGACCAAGACAGATATGCACACCAGGCTGGGCATTCCCGAGGAAGCAATCGTCGACTGGGGGCCCTTCCAGTGGATATCCCCAGACAAAGTGGTGGAAAGTTCGCTGCGCTGTCTAAAAAAGAATAAGGTCATCTGCGTTCCTGATTGGCTGACGAAAATGCAGATCTTTTTCCGAAACCTGGTTCCTGGGTCACTGTACTACAAAACCACGCGCTATTTCTTCCGAGAATACGGTTGGAGTGATGGAGAGGGTTCATGAGCCTACAAGCTGTGATCGCTGCCTTCGTAATGCGCAATCAGATGGCAGATTTTTACAAGGATCCTTCCATTGATGTGCAGCGTGCCAAAATGGAAAAATATGGCCAGGCGGTTAAACTCGCCCGTGATGTACTCTGTGAACCAATACGAGTGGGAAACAGACCTGCAGAATGGATTAGCACTCCAGGGGTCAATCAAGAGCAGGTCATCCTTTATCTGCATGGAGGTGCTTACTATCTAAATTATGGCAATCCCCACCGCGATCTGATTTCTCGTTTGGGGCGGAAGGCAAAGATGCAGTGTCTTTCGCTTGACTATCGCTTAGCTCCTGAAGATCCATATCCAGCTGCATTGGAAGACGCCGTACGCGCGTATCAATGGCTGTTATCTGAAGGGTATCACCAAAAGAGCATCTCCATCGCAGGAGATTCTTGTGGTGGTGGGCTAGCATTGGCGACTGCGCTGAAACTTCGTGACCAGGGATCACCGCTCCCTGCGGCGATGTCATGCATCTCTCCGTGGACAGACCTGACAGGCAGCAGCGATTCGATGAGAAACAAAGATAAGGACGATTTCATAAATTCTGCCGAGTTCATGCGAACAACAGCTAGGAATTACGCCGGTGAGTATGATCTCAAGACCCCTTATATCTCCCCACTCTATGCTGACCTCTCCGGATTGCCATCCTTGTTTATTCAGGTAGGCACAAAAGAAGTTTTACTCGATGATTCAACGGGTATTGCAGAGCGCGCTCGTAGCGCAGGAGTGGATGTCAAACTTGAAATTTGGAAAGGGATGTTCCATGTTTTCCATTTAGGGGCGGCGTTCATCCCAGAAGCCCGACAGGCAATCGCAAACATCGCGGCATTTATTCAAGAGCAAGTGACCATCAAACCTATCTGTCTGCACTAATCTGTCCCTTGCCAGATCAACGCAATAGGAACATTATGAACATTACAAACAACGAATGGAACGCTACTCTCACTGGTGACTACCTGTGGTCCAATGTCAATTTTGGCGAAGCCGTCACCAAGGTGATGACACCACTGTCCTGGTCGGTGATCCAGTTCACGCTGGATGATTGGGTCTTTTTACCAGGCTTCCCCACAGTCGGCAATATTGGCGGGTATCCGTATCTCAATATCAGCATTATGGCGACATTATTCAACGCCGTAGGGCAGAAGCGCGCACAGATTCTCAGGAACATAGAAAGCACACTGTACATGCGCATCCCCGACGAGATGGAGATTCCACTGATCCCAAAATCTAAACTTGAGATCCTGCGCAATTTACCAAATCTGATGCGGGTGCAAGGAAAACAGAGAGCTGGCATCAAACGACTCGATTCATATCTAGATAGCAATCCCGCTTGGTTCCAGCGCACGCGAGATCAGCTTCAAGCCGTGCGTAGTGGAAAAGAATTGACCCAATTGTGGAATGGGCAGATCAACCCTCATGTAAAAGATGCTGTCTGGATCGTGCTCGGTATTGCAGCAAATTCGGCAGACTACACCTTGAATTTGCGCCGTGAACTGGAACCACAGGTTGGCTGTGATGGTGCCAACATCTTGATTGCCAACTTGAACAAAGACACTTCCGGCACGGACATGCTGGCCTCCTTGGGTCCTGTGCTGGGACTCTCCAAGGTTGCTAACGGCGAGATGCCTCGAGAGATTTATCTTGAACACTTCGGCCATCGCGGACCACACGAATTCGAGCTCTCGGTAGCACGCCCTATGGAAGACCCATCTTGGATCGATCAGGAGCTGTCCAGGATCGCTGAAAATCCCAGCGACACTATCGAGCTATTGAACACCAAGAAAGCATCCTATGCAGATGCCTGGGACAGGCTGATCAGCCGACACCCGCTCAAAACGAAATCGCTCGCCCGAAAACTCGCTGAAAGTGCCCGCAGAGCGCGGCTTCGGGAGCGATCCCGCTCTGAATATATCCGCGACCGTTGGATGGTGCGCTTATTCGCACTGAGGGCTGCAGAACTGACCGACCTGGGAGAGGATATCTTCTTCCTGCACTTGAGTGATGTTTTGGACGTTTTATCTGGAGATAATGCTCCCATCCAAAATATCTCCCAGCGCAAAGAGAAATATCAGAAATTCAAATCACTGCCAACCTATCCTTCGGTGATACGCGGTCGCTTCGATCCTTTCCAGTGGGCTACAGACCCCAAGCGGCGCAGCGACATATTTGATCGTTCTCTGACTCGCTCTGAGAATGGCAGCAAAATCATCAAAGGCTCACCAGGATCGGCTGGTCAGATCGAAGGAATCGCCCGCTGTGCATTCACCCCCGAAGAGGGCGCACAACTGCAACCAGGCGAAATCCTGGTCACCCCGCAAACTGACATATCCTGGACAATGATCTTCCCACGCGCCGCTGCCGTGGTCACTGACATCGGAGCGCCGCTCTCTCATGCCGCCATTGTAGCCCGCGAGCTGGGCATCCCTGCCGTAGTTGGCTGCGGTGATGCCACTATGCGAATCAAAACTGGCGACCGTCTACGAGTAAATGGCGGGTCAGGTACAGTAGAAATATTGTGATGTCATTGCGAGGACCCTGACCTCGAAGGGGACGAAGCAATCTGAATCACAGCTTTCATCTATTCGGATCACTTCGTCTGCCTGTTGCATCCTCACGATGACAAAGAAGTTTTTCAAATGTCCACCACGAATCGCCGCAACATCTACATCCTGGCCTTGACGCTGGTGGTGATCATGCTCGGGTTCGGCATGGTCATCCCCATCATGCCCTTCTATATCGAGAACCTGGGCGCGGGCGGAACTGAGCTGGGCCTGCTCGTCGCATCGTACGCTACCATGCGGTTGATCTTTGCTCCCATCTGGGGGAGCCTATCAGACCGCCACGGCCGCAAACCCATCTTGATGATCGGCATCCTGGGCTATGGGATCGCAATGATCCTCTTTGGTCTCTCCACAAGCCTGTGGATGCTCTTCGTCTCGCGCATCCTTTCGGGCATCCTCTCCTCAGCCACATCGCCCACCACCATGGCCTATATCGGCGACAGCACCACCGAGGAAGAACGTGGTGGCGGCATGGGTCTCTTGGGCGCAGCCATGGGGGTTGGTACAATCCTCGGCCCTGGGCTGGGAGGCTTGTTGGGGGGCGAATCACTCTCGATGCCCTTCTTCATCGCTGGCGGGATGTCCTTCCTGACCCTGGGGTTGATTGCCGTTTTCTTGCCGGAATCCTTGCCCCCAGAGAAACGCCAGCCTACGAAGAAAAAGCATTCATCCAATCCACTGCGAGATCTCAGGGACGGCATCTTCAGCCCCATTGGGATCCTGCTCCTGATGGCTTTCATCTCCACATGCGGACTGATGATCTTCTACGGCATCTTTGGGTTGTACGCCGCGGAGAAATTCGGCTACGGACCCGAAGAAGTTGGTTGGGTCTTCATGGTATTTGGGTTAGTTTCGGCGATTGCCCAGGGATTGCTGGTAGGACCGCTGACCAAACGCTGGGGCGAATCCCCTTTGATCAAAATCTCGTTGCTGGCTACAGCGGTGACCTTCTTGCTGATCTCAGTAGCGGACACAGTCTTGACTGTCATGTTGACCATCGCCGCCTTCACCCTGACCACGGCTCTGCTCGCCCCAGCGGTGACTTCGCTAACTTCAAAACGAGCCACCCTGGACCAGGGCATCACGATGGGCTTGAGCAATGCCTTCATAAGCTTGGGACGCATCGTGGGGCCGTTGCTGGCTGGGGTGCTCTTCGACATGCACATCGAGTATCCCTATTATAGTGGGGCGCTGATCATGGTAATAGGGTTTGTAGTTAGCTCGGTGTGGATATCATCCACATCGAAAGAAAACTTGGACACATAAAATCAATTATTCCCACCATCTACGGCGCGCCCAAGACAAGGTCAAGATTGCCGCAATGGCCATCACACCTGCTAGCGCATTGGTGCCAACATCACGGATGTCATAGACTCGATTGGGAAGCAGCGCCTGGATACCCTCGTCAAGCCAGCCCAAAAGAGCCGTGATCAACACTGCCAGTATCGCGGGCGAGGGCACTTTGCGTCCATTGCGAGCTCGCTCACTCAAAGCCTGGTGAATGAGCGTTGCGAGAATACCGTACTCGAACAAGTGGGTGCGCTCCTCCGGGGTCAGTGCAATCCTTACCATCACCATCCCGTAAACGGCCACGACACCGAGGAGCACCCATATCTCTCGCCACCCTGCTTGCCTCACGATCCCACTCCCAACGATGGCAGTGATCACCAAGAGAAAGCCAACGACAAACGAAATCTCCAGCAAATTGCGTTGGCGCAGTTCAGCAGCCAGCTTCCATGTCAACCCTAATGTGGAATAAATAGCCACAACAGTGATCAGCGACCAGAGCCAAAATCGTCGTTCTCGTTTGGATGCAAAGAAAGACATAGATAAATCATACCGGAAAGGGACGAATTATCATAGGGGAAATTGAATAACGTTCGCGGATTAGGATATATAAAGGACGAAGCCCCCGACATCGGGGGCTTCGCATACTTCTCATTACAGAAGTTCAAGTTTTCTGCTCCCCTTCGAGAGTACTTCGCGAAGAGGTTGAAATTCTTGAACTTCAAACAGATTACTTGGTGAGCAGCACTTGAGCGTCGGTCTGGAAGCCAGTTTGGAACTCGATGCCTCCCAGGGACTCGGTGTAGGGGAAGTTCACCCGGCTGTGGGCCAAGTCATGGGTCTGCTTGTAGAACAGGGTGATATACGGACGGCGGTCCGCAAGAATCTCCTGCGCCTGGTAGATCAGCTCTTGAGCGCGCTCCAGGTCACCAGTCTCCATGAACTCTTCCACTACTGCATCGTACTCAGCATCTTTGAGGCACGGAGTGTTGTAGTTGCCTGTGTCCGCGGTGCACTGGCTGCTGTGCCAGAAGTCGAAGTAGTAGTTGGGGAAAGCGACGTTGCCCAGACTCCAACCGAGGATGTACATATCGTAATTGGCGTCGATGAAGACGGGGCCGAGGATAGTGTTGAACCCAGTCAGCTCAGACTTCACGGGGAAACCTAGCTCACGAGCCCACTCAGAGATCCACTGGTTGAAAGTGGCGCGGATGGGGTCGTACGCAGGGCCAGGACCGAGGATAGTCAGTTCGGGAACTTCCATGCCATCGGGTCCGAGGATGCCTTCGCCAGGAGTCACATCTTGCAGATCTTCATCCCAGAAGGGTTCAGCAGTCCAGCTCCAGCCGGCGTCTTTGAGAACCTGAACGGCCATGTCAACGCGCTCGGCGCGAGTCAGCTCAACGTAGGGCTTGGCTACCTCAGGGTTGTGCCAGAAGCCATTTCCAGGGGGCATAGTGGAGTACATCGGGAAGACCACGCCACCCAACACGCTGTTGACCACGAAGTCCTTGTCAATGGAGATATCCATTGCGTGGCGGAACTCGTAGTTGGACATGGGGAATTTGTTCATGTTGAAGGCCAGGTAGTACATGCCATAATCGGCGTTGGTGTAGGTCTGAATGCCTTCGCCACGCTCGGCCTGCTCACGCAAACCACGTGCTAACCCCAGGGGGTTGATCACGTAATCCACTTCGCCATTGGCCAGGGCCAAGAAAGCAGCATCCTGTGAGCCATAGATGGAGAAAACAATGTTGGGGCTGAATGGACCCTGGGTGAAGCGCAGGGTTTCTTCGCCTTCAGCATTGCCGTATAGCTGGTAGTTGGTGCCATCGGGCATGGTCAACTGCCAGGTGCCATCTTCAAACTCAACAACTTCGGCGCCCTTGAAATAGTAGGACTCGTTGGCTGAACGCTGAACGAATGCGCCCGGCTCCCAGGTATCGGTGGTGTAGCCACCATATACTGGAACGTCGCTAGCGTCGGCTTCGTACAGTGTGGTGCGGGCGTTGGTGAAAGCCTCGTCGTAGCCAGCTACCTCTTCTGCATAAGCATCACAAGCAGACTGGAAGTCTTCAGGAAGACCACCTTCAGATTCGCAGGTCAGCTCAACTTCAACATTCTCTGCATCTTCTCCAGCTTCTTCCAAAGCTGCGGTGCAGTCGGGGTGCATATCGTCGCCCTCGCAGGCAACCATGATAGCCTCAGGTGCTTCACCCGGTGCTGCAATTTCTTCTACAAAGGCGTAACCCTCGGCAGCTTTCTCTGCCCAGTAATGTTCTGGGAGGATCGGGGCCAGGGCCAGACCAGCCTGCCAGTTCCCCAAGGAGGGGGCCTGGTTCAGAAAGTGGAACTCAACGGTGTAGTCGTCCAGTGCGGTAACTTCGACTTCAACATCATTGGGCGTACACTGGTTGGGCCAGTTCTGAGTCAGCTTGAGATCTTTACAGGTGTTGAATGTGAAGACATAGTCCTGAGCAGTAATGGGTTCGCCATCACTCCAGACTGCGTCCTGAACCAAATCAACGGTGATCGTGTAGGTGCCATCGCCATTATCGACGGGTTCGGGAATCTCGAGCGCCAACTGGGTCACAAAGTCAAAGCGCTGATCGGAGAGCGCGAAAAGCTGCGCCTGACTCTGGGAGATGACATAGCTCGTCCAGACAGAGCTGCCTGGGCCAAGGTAGTTCCAGTAGTTCAGGGAAACAGGTTCCTCGAAAAGGGCAATGCGGTACGCATCGCAGCACTCAGCTTCAGGTGCCTCTTCTACGGGGGCTGCCTCGACTTCCTTCTCGACCTCTACAACCACCGTCTCGACAACGGTGACAGTTTCGGGTTGGCAAGCAGCTAGCGCCATACTGGCGATGACCATCAAGCCAACCATAATAAATAGTTTTTTAGAACTCACGGTTCTTCTCCTTAATTTTTAGTTGGATTAAGTTTTGGGACGAAGTTTGTTCTAATTTGTGCTCGCAACCACCCCCTTTCGAGAACTTATGCTCCCTGCTATTTCATGGGAAAAAGGCAAATTTGGGGATGTGTGGCGTGCCTGGCACACCCTACATCCCCAAATCTGGATACATCTATTCCGATAGGGAGAATAATCAGGTATACTAATCATAGGAAAGTCCAACACGGTCTGATCGGGCCATGTACTTTCCAGTCGTCGCCCCGGCACCTCCGGGGCGATTTCCGTTACAGTTATACCGATCATAAATCAAAATCTATGCAGCGCACATAACACTGTAGTAGAGTCTTTCCCCCTACTTGAGTAGGGTATAGGGTAAAACGGGTTAAACCAAATGGGGGATGGATTTGAACCCATCCCCCTCCATTGGAGGAGTAAAAGGCTTTCTCTTACTCGACACAATATTAGTTGAAAATCGAACAATTTGCACCACTCCTGAGTACAATTTAACACAATACTACAGGATTATCTTTCATGCCTCGGAATTACCCTAGGAATACAATGGGTCTCTGGAATTCCTAAGGTGAAATCCAGATTTGGGGGTTCGGCCACCTTCGACGGAGATTTCTGGAGAGCCAATACAATGTCATATTCGGAGTTCGATAAAGCCGTATCATCTCTCACATTGTCATGCCCGCGAGGCTGTTGTATAGTTAACACATGAACCTCTGGCTTTTAATACGAGATCAATTCGGAAAATTGCGCTGGAAGTTGACCCTGAGTTACTTCGGGATCACGGTTGCCGCGCTGCTGCTGACCAGCACGATTGTCATAATGGGTGTGTCGGCTTATATCGTCTCCAGAACCAGAGTGACCCCTGAGGAGCTGTTCCTGGATATCACCGCGGGCTCCTACAACCGATTGGGCAGGCAGTTTTTATCTACGTTCCCGCCAGATGTGGAGGGGTTGAAGGATTTGTTGAGCCAGTTCCGGGCTACGGTAGCCGAAATCACCCCCATTGAGATTGGTGATTTCATTCTCAATGTGACCAGCACTAACGTCCTTTACGTGCTCTATACCGATGGTGAGGGCAATCTAATCGACGCTGTGCCGCACGATTTCATCACCCAAACTCGCGCTGGAGATCCACTCGATCCCGATGAAGTTCCAGGATTACGCGCCCCGTTCGAAGCTGCCCTTCGAGGTGAGATCGGTTCGGACAAATTGGTCAACAAAGTATCCAATGACATCATCACCGGAGCGATTCCGATCTACCACAACAATGGCTCTGGTGAAATCGTCGGGGTTTTGGGGTTCATGCATAAATCGCAATTACTGGAAGTTCTGCGCTGGCCACAAATCTCCCGCCAGGTTGGGTTTGGCCTGCTCTTCATCACCTTGATTGCCGGCGTCTTTGGAACCCTGTTCGGCTTCCTGACCGCGAGGGGGTTTACCTCACGCCTAAACCGGTTGGGGAATTCAGCGAAAGCGTGGAGCCAAGGCGATTTCTCTGTATTCGTCGACGATCCGATCAAAGACGAGTTGGGCATATTGGGAGGCACGCTCAACCATATGGCCGCACAACTCGAAAACTTGCTCGATGAACGCCAGGAAATTTCAGCCATCGAAGAACGCAACCGATTAGCCCGCGATTTGCACGATAGCGTGAAACAGCAGGCCTTCGCGGCCTCAGCTCAGTTGGCCACCGCCCGCACACAGATGAACCCTGAGCCCGAGCAAGCAGTAGATCACTTGGATGAAGCTGAAAGATTAGTCAATGAAGTGCGCCGAGAATTAACCGACCTGATCCAGGAATTGCGTCCTGTCGCCTTACAAGGTGAAGGACTGGCAGCAGCCATTCGCAGATATGCCAGGGAATGCGGACATCAGTCTGGTATACCGATTTACGTCCACGCACAAGGCAACCGGAGTATCCCGCGTGATGTCGAACAAGCGCTTTTCCGCATTGCCCAGGGCACCATTTCTAACATCGCCCGTCACAGCCAGGCCACCGAGGCAAAGATCCATTTGTCATTCCACCCCAATCAGGTTGTCCTAACCGTTTCCGATAACGGCATTGGGTTCGACCCAAACAAGAAATATAGCGGGATGGGATTGCGTTCGATCCGCGAGCGGGTCGAGTTGTTAGATGGGGAACTCAACATTATGAGTGAAAAAAATATTGGTACCAAAATCATTGCCACCTGCAAAATGCGCAATATTCGAACCGGAGATAAATGAATGACTCGACCAATTACCGTTCTGATCGTTGACGATCATGAAGTTGTCCGCAGCGGAATTTATGCCTTCTTGGAGGCGCAACCTGATTTGACTGTTGTGGGGGAAGCCAAATCGGGTGAAGAGGCTGTAGATATGGCCTTAGAGCACATCCCCGATGTGGTCTTGATGGATTTGGTCATGGATGAAATCGATGGGGTCGAGGCGACCCGCAAAGTGAAGAACGCTAGCCCGAGAACGCAAGTGGTCGTGCTGACCTCTTATCATCAGGATGAATTCATCTTTCCCGCTTTACAGGCGGGCGCTATTTCGTACATCCTCAAGGACATCAAGATGGACGAGCTGGCGGAGGCCATTCGGCGTGCTGCACATGGTGAGGCTACTCTACACCCCAGGGTAGCGTCACGCGTAATTCAAGAAATCCATGGAGCCAAGAGCGAGGAACTCAATCCATACACTGAACTTACAGACCGAGAGATGGAAGTCCTGAAACTGATCGCCAGCGGCCTCTCCAACAGCGAGATCGCCGAGCAATTGGTGATCAGCGAAAATACCGTCAAAGGACACGTCAGCAACATCCTCAGCAAGCTGCATCTCGCTGACCGAACTCAGGCAGCCGTTTATGCCTGGCAGCAAGGCATCGTGCGGAGAAACCGTTGAGCTGATCTATTGACAAGTCGCTATCAATTGAAATGGGAAAAGGATCATGAGTGGAGAATTCAGTTTTGAATACGTTGAACAGCCAGAATGGGGAATTATTGGTGGTGGGATTCACGAATATAATATCCAAAAAGCCGGCGATGACAAAGGACAACAGCTTTGCATCGTACTGCGCGCGCCCGATAAGGAAATAGTGGGGGGTGTGATTGGCGCAACGCATTGGGATTGGTTCAATTTAGATTTGATGTGGCTAAAAGAAGAATATCGCGGTCAAGGTTATGGACGCCAATTACTTGCCATGGCAGAAGAGGAAGCTCGAAAGCGCGGTGCTAAGAATGCCTATCTGGACACGTTCAGTTTTCAAGCGCCTGAGTTCTACAAAAATAATGGCTACAAAATCTATGGCGAGTTGAACAACTTCCCACCCGGACACCAGCGCTTCTATCTCACAAAACAACTCTAGCCGTTGTTTTCGATTGGAGCTGATAATCTAAAAATAAGAATGCCTGGGAAGAGATGTGGTCCCAGGCACATTTATTTCCAAGAGCCTTCAGTGACTTTGTTATTTTGAGCCGTGCGAATTGGGAGAAGATGAAGCCATGAGTACACGATTGTATCCATTTAAGGTGGGTGAACTTCATTGTTTTGTGATCAATGATTTCTCCAGCACAGACACTGTCGAAGGATTGATTGTCAACTCAAACGCAGAAGAACTCGAACAAGTTGCCCATGAATATTCCTTCGATCCGGAAAATATTCCTGTGGATTACAACAATCTCTTTCTGCGGATAGGAGAGCGGAATGTGCTGGTTGATGCTGGGATTCCCAGACCGATGGGTAATTTATTCCAGGGTCTTGAAGAACTTGGAATAGCCCCAAGTGAGATTGACATTGTTGTCATAACGCACTCGGACAGGGATCATGTCGGTGGACTGCTGGATGAAGAGGGAGAAATATCCTTCCCAAATGCCAGCCACATAATGATGGAAGATTTCTGGGATTTTTGGACTACACAGGAGAAACGCGCCGAACTCACCCAGCTGAACAATTGGACATAAGACAAAGCCCAATCTGCCTGGGATGCGTATAAAAAGATCAAACATTTGATAGCGCTTGTAAAGCCTGGGGAGGAATTCCTTCCGGGTTGCCGGCTATTACCGGCTCCGGGCCACCGCCATGATCATTGTGTCTTAAGCCTCACTTCGTCTTGTGAACGCTTGATGCACATCTCAGATACGGTCGCGCACCCTTTGTTCATGGCAAAACGAGATTGGTATTCATCGTATGATGCCAACCCTACCCAAACTACCGCTACAAAAGCGAAGCTTTTAGATATGTGCGCGCAAGAGAATGCTTTGGTATTTGCAGCCCACTTCCCATTTCCTGGGCTTGGATATGTACAAAAAGATCAGGCAAACTGGAAATGGCAACCGAAAGGCAAAATTGATACAGAAGAGGGCTGAAAAAGGTGTCTAAAGAAAGCCACAGGAGGACAACATGTCAGAAAATATTCTAATTTTGAAAGGAAGTCCGAGGGCAAATGGCAACAGCGCTACCCTCGCGGACCAAGTTGCAATGGGGGCCAAAGAATCGGGTGCTCAGGTCGATAGTTTCTATCTCCATAGCATGGCTATTCAACCTTGCGACGCCTGTGATGAGTGTTACGAAACTGATGGCGTGTGCATCATAAAGGATGATATGCAAACGCTATATCCCAAACTTCGTCAGGCGGATACGATTGTCCTCGCCAGTCCCATCTACTGGTTTACGATCAGCGCTCAATTAAAATTATGCATTGACCGCTGGTATGCATTCGAGGCAGATTCCAGCAAGCCAATGCATGGTAAAAAGATTGGTGTCGTTTTAGCTTACGGAGACACGAATCTGGAAACATCCGGCGGCATCAACGCAATCCATACCTTCGAATCGATGTTCCGCTATCTGCATGGAGAGATCATTGGCGTCGTCCACGGCACTGCTATGGATGTTGGCGATGTCGAAAAACAGCCCAACTTGATGGAAAAGGCTTACAAGCTAGGTCAAAAACTCGCCACCAACTAAATAACACGTAAGAAACCTGACATTTATCAGGATTATGCCTACACAAATTCACAGGGTTATAAATGCGTTTATGATAAAATTCAGTCAAGAAGCAAGCTCGAACTTTATCAATTCAATAATCCGATCTTAGTACCTGAACCCCCGGATGGGAAGGTTCGGTAGAGTCTATCTACCGAGGCGAAGCCGGTGAGCGTTGCACATACGTGCATCCAAGTCCGGCGCTGTCCCGCAACTGTAATGGCCAGTTATCAGTTCCCAGTAATCAGTAATCAGTTGATGAAAATCACTGACCCCTGACCACTGACCACTGTTCACTGTTCAAAGCCAGGCCGCCCACTACGATCGCGATTTCCACAAACCTCGCGGATAGGAGGTGGGAATACCATTAGAATTATCACTATATCGAATACTACCTCCCCTGTCCTTGCGGCAGGGGTTTTTGTTTCTACAAGTACGTCATTCAGAAGGAGTTACGAACATGTCAAAAAGACATTTTATTTTTATCGCATTAGCCCTATTGATCTCAGTGTTTTTATTGAGCGCCTGCACACCTGCAGATGAGCCAGTTATTGAGCAAGAGGCCGCTGAAAAGCAGGCTGCTGAAGAGCAGGCCGCTGAATCCGCCGTAGATTCTGATGAGAAAAGCATCGAAGTTCTCGAAATCGAAGACGGCCTTGGCCGGATGGTGAGTATTACGCTGCCTGTTCAGAAGATCATCTCGCTCGCGCCCTCGAACACAGAAATCCTTTTCGCAATTGGCGCCGGCGATCAACTCGTCGGGCGAGATAGCGTCTCAAATTATCCTGAGCAAGCGCTGGAGATCGCCGATATTGGTGGTGGCTGGGGTGATCTGGACACAGAGACTATCCTCACGATGGAGCCTGATCTGGTACTGGCTGCAGGGCTCACTGCCCCTGAACAGATCCAGACCTTAGAAAGCCTGGACCTGACAGTCTTCGTGGTTCCAAATCCAACAGACCTCGAGGGCATGTTCGAGAATTTGCGCATTGTCGCGCAGATCACGGGTCATGAGCAAGACGCCGACAGCTTGATCGCTGATTTTGCTGCGCGTGTGGCAGCTGTGGAAGAAGCCATTGCCGGGGTGGAAGAACGCCCTACGATATTCTATGAGTTGGATGCTACAGACCCCAATGCGCCTTGGACCCCCGGTCCGAGTACCTTCCACGATACACTGATTGCGCAAGCTGGTGGCGTCAACATAGGCGGCGTCCTTGAGAGCGCCTGGGCGCAGATCAACCTGGAAGAACTCATCCAACAAGATCCCGATATCATTTTATTGGGTGACAACTTCTACGGCGGAGTGACCCCAGAAATTGTAGCCGCCCGCGCCGGCTGGGACGGTTTGTCCGCGGTTCAGAATGAACAGGTGTACATTTTCAATGACGACATCATAAGTCGCCCTGGTCCGCGGTTGGTTGAAGGGCTGGAAGAACTAGCCAAGTTCCTGCACCCTGAATTGTTTGAATAAAATTCATTCCTCCATGTGACCCTAAGGGCCCCCACTCCCCCTTAGGGTCACCCAGCATGAAAACCTAATCTGAATAGGATAGGATATGACACTCCAAGAAATTATCAAAAAAATACAACCCCTGGATGAAACCGCCATGCAAGGTGCGCGGCTGCGCCAGGATGATCTGACCAAACCGCGCGGCAGTCTAGGACAACTTGAAGATCTTTCTGTGAAAATTGCCGGTATCACTGGCAAAGGTCAGCCTACGATCACCGATAAAGTGGTCACAACCATGGCAGGGGATCATGGCGTTGTCGCTGAGGGAGTCAGCGCGTATCCTTCAGAAGTCACCCCCCAAATGGTGATGAATTTCGTTTTTGGGGGCGCAGCTATCAATGTGCTGGCGAAACACGTCGGTGCACGTGTGACCATTGTGGATATGGGCGTCGCCAGTGAAATCGGGCACCCAGATATCGTGGATAGGAAAATAGCCCTTGGTACTGGCAATATTGTCCAAGGCCCAGCCATGAGCCTTGAGCAGGCCATTCAAGCCCTCGAAGCGGGTGCTCAAATCGTCAATGCAGAAATCGAAAAAGGACTCGATATCCTGGCAACCGGCGATATGGGCATCGGCAATACTACGCCCTCGGCAGCCATTGCCGCGGCGATCACTGGGCGCTCTCCTGGCGAGATTGTAGGGCGCGGAACCGGTGTCGATGATTCTGGGTTGCAGCGCAAAATTGCTGCTGTCGAAAATGCGCTCAAAACGAATCAGCCCGACCCGAACAATGGCCTCGATGTTTTAGCCAAAGTCGGTGGCTTCGAGATCGGTGGGTTGGCTGGGGCAATCCTTGCAGCCGCCGCCCACCGGGTTCCTGTGGTCATCGATGGATTCATCTCTACCGCTGCGGCCATGATCGCTGTTAGTTTAGCCCCTCAGGCTGGCGACTACCTGATCAGCGCCCACCGCTCCCAGGAACAAGGTCACCAGATTATGCTAGAATGGTTAAATCTGGAACCCCTGCTCGACTTGGGCATGCGCCTGGGAGAAGGCACCGGTGCGGTGCTGGCGATTTCGTTGGTCGAAGCGGCTTGTAAGATTCTCGATGAGATGGCGACCTTCAGCGAGGCCGGTGTTTCGGATAAAGATTAGTAAAGAGAAACGTAGGGACGCAGCATGCTGCGTCTCTAGGAAATCCATATAATGACCCCATTTCTAGCCGCCCTCCAATTCCTTACACTCAGCCCGCCGCTGATCAAGCGCGCCTTCACCGAAAAAGAGCTCGGCCAAGCTGCTGGTTTCTATCCCCTAGTGGGGGCGCTGATCGGCGCGCTGCTTTATGCCACTAATTACGGCTTAGCGATGATCGTACCTGATGGATTGCGCGCTGCTCTGCTGGTCGCGTTGTGGGTCTTGCTCAGCGGGGCGCTGCACATGGATGGATTATTGGATGCATTTGATGGCATCTTGGGCGGCTTCACACCTCAGAAACGCTTGGAGATCATGCAAGACGAACGCGTTGGAGCCTTCGGCCTCAGCGCGGGGGTGATCCTGCTCCTGGTGAAATACTCTGCCCTGAGTGGTTTCCCACAATCTTCCCCGGCATTGATCCTGATCCCTGTGCTCAGTCGCTGGGGAATGTCCCTGGCCGTGTTCGCCTTTCCCTATGCTAGACCCCAGGGGTTGGGCAGCGCCGTCAAAGCGCACATCACCTGGCGGCAAATCGCTATCGCCAGCCTAACCGCCATCATTGCCGCCTGGCTATGTGCCGGCTGGATCGGTCCCATTTCTCTCGGAATATCGCTGGTACTAGTTTGGGCGATCGCTTTGTTCGTTTTGCAACGTATCCCAGGCTTGACGGGTGATATCTACGGCTCGATCAATGAGTTAATTGAGATGGCTCTGTTGTTACTCTTTATAGTTTGACTGCCACATAAATTACGAAAATCTTTCTTCGAATGTTTTCACTGAAAGGAATATAAAATGCTCAATATCGGCGATAAAGCCCCCCATTTTTCCCTGCCCAACCAGGATGAGCAAGTCAAATCACTGAGCGACTTTGCAGGTCAATGGCTGGTGTTATATTTCTATCCCAAGGATGACACTCCAGGCTGCACCAAAGAAGCCTGCGACTTCACCGACGCACTGGATGAGTTCCGCGGTCTCAATGCGGTAGTGTTGGGTGTCAGCGCCGACGATGGCGAATCGCATCGCAAGTTCATCGGCAAGTACAGCTTGGGATTCGATCTTCTTAGCGATCCAGACAAAAGCGCCCACAAAGCCTATGCAGCCTGGGGACTCAAGAAGAATTACGGCAAAGAATACGAAGGCACCATCCGCTCCACTTTCATCATCGATCCTGAGGGGAAAATCGCTGTCAAATGGAGCAATGTAAGAGTGCGTTCCAAGACAAAAGCAGGTGAATCCAAACACGCCAACAAAGTTCGCGAGAAGTTAGCTGAATTGCAATCCTCATAGACTGACTTCCCAGGCACGAAGACATTGATTAAATGATGATTTTCCCAAGGTGACTTCGTGGGAAGAATCCCTGATATGCTCCAATTATTAATGGTTCGCCACGGAGAAACCGACTGGAACCTCACCCATCGCTTTCAGGGTCATAGCGATGTCCCTTTAAACAAAAACGGCCGAGAGCAGGTTGCTGCCATCGCGCGACGCCTGGCAAGTGAAGACCTTCATACCATCTACGCTAGTGACCTGAGTCGCGCCTGGGATACAGCCGTGGCCATTGGCGACCACCATACATGCGAAATCATCGCAGATCCTCGTATTCGTGAAGGGAATTTTGGGCAGTGGGAAGGCATGACCTATGCTGAGATCGAAACCCGCGACCCACAGGCAGTCAAAGCCTGGCACGAAGATCTTCTAAACTTCGCACCCCCCGATGGCGAGACACCTTTACAAGTAGCCGCTAGAGTGGCAGCTTTCAATGACGATCTCCGAGCGAATCATCAAAATGAGACGCTCTTGTTGGTCGCCCATGGAGGCGCTCTCCAAATCCTGATTTGCCTGTTGTTGGATATTTCAATCGAAAAATTCTGGCAGTTCAATCTAGATCATTGCTCCCTTACCAAGATCTCGGTGTATCCTGAAGGTGCCATTATCAACCTCCTCAACGACGCCAACCACATTACACACAAACTCTCAAGCGCCCAATCGGAATAAATTTCTATGACAGCCAAAACACTTGCCATTATGGGAACTTCTTCATCGGCGGGAAAAAGCCTGTTAGTCACCGCGCTGTGTCACAGCTATGCCCGCCGGGGGATCAAAGTGGCGCCCTTCAAAGCACAAAACATGTCTAATAATGCTGCGGTCTGCCCTGATGGTTCTGAGATTGGGCGCGCTCAGGCGGTTCAAGCCGCTGCCGCGGGCTTGGAACCGACCGTCGATATGAATCCTATCCTGATCAAACCCGAAGCCGACTCGCGGGCTCAGATCGTGGTCAACGGCCGACCCTGGCAAACGTTGGATGCCCGCGACTATTATCCAAATAAGGATTTCCTTTGGGAACAGGTCACCAGATCGATAGACCGATTGCGCCAGGAATATGAACTGGTAATCATTGAGGGTGCCGGCAGCCCTGCAGAACTCAACCTGAAAGAGGGTGATCTCGTCAACATGGCGACTGCGTTGTACGCTAAGGCTTCTGTGCTGCTGGTTGGGGATGTGGATCGCGGCGGGATCTTCGCTCAACTCCTGGGGACGTATTGGCTACTCCCGCCCGAGGAACAGAAGATACTCAAAGGATTCGTTGTCAACAAATTCCGCGGGGATATCACCCTGTTCGAGGATGGTATCCACATCATTGAAGAGCGGAGCGGCGTACCTGTGGTTGGGGTGGCTCCTTACCTTTACGATCTGCATATCCCCGAGGAGGATGCCGTTGCTCTGGAGGCTCCAGAACCGATTAAGCCTGTTCAGAATGCTTCCGTAGAAATCGTCGTCATCCACCTGCCTCGGATCGCCAACTTCGATGATTTCGACCCCCTGATCGCAGAGTCAGGTGTACGCCTGCGCTATGTTGACTCAACCGAACAATTAGGCAATCCTGATGCGATCATCATCCCTGGCACCAAGAGCACTGTTGGAGATATAAGCTGGCTGCGCGCTCGAGGGCTTGAGAATGCCATCCAGGCTCATGTGCGCGATGGTTGTTCCCTGGTAGGCATCTGTGGGGGATACCAGATGTTGGGGGCCGAAATACTCGACCCCAATCAGGTTGAATCAAGAGAAACTCAGACCCATGGGCTGGGAATGCTGCCTATTTCTACCACTTTCGCTGGAGCAAAAGCTACCTATCGGGCGAAAGCTCGCATTCGCCCAAGCAATCTCTCCAACTCAAATTGGCTATGCGCAGTTGATGGAAGCGAAATTGAAGGTTATGAGATTCACATGGGCCGCACAACAGGGGCCGATCCTTGGTTGGAGATCCACGAGCGCAACCAGTCAGAAGTGCGCGTCTTTGATGGTGCTGTCAGTCAAGATGGCTCGATTTGGGGCTGCTATATCCATGGGATATTTGGCAACCAGAGTTTTCGGCGAGCATGGCTACGTAGCTTAGGATGGATAGAGACAGACCAAAAGCCCATTCATGACGACGCCTTTGCAGCCTCATTGACGTATCTGAGCGATTCAATAGAATCTGCACTGGATATGATATATATTGATTCGTTGATTCAAGGTTAACCGATTGGTGGAACCTGATTTGCGGTGTGGTGCGCACCACCCCGTAAATCAGCAGCTATCTGCGCAATTTATATGGAAAAGAAAACATGGGAAAATTAACCTTTCTAATTGGCGGCGCACGCAGCGGCAAGTCGACCTACGCTGAGAAAATGGCCATCCAGCATGACGGTCAGGTGCTCTATATTGCCACTGCACAGGCACTGGACCCCGAAATGGCCGATCGCATCGAGAAACATAAAGATCAACGGCCCGGGCATTGGCAGACTCTCGAATTGTCCAAGGATGTTTCTGCCAGCTTAAAAGAACAACCTCTCCTGGCAGATCTCGTCCTCCTGGACTGCCTGACCATGCTGGTCAGTAACCTGGTGCTGACTGCAACGAATGAGGATTTCGAGCCTGATGAAACCCGCGCTACTGAGATCGTCAATGCCGAAATAGAGTCGCTGCTGGCGCTCATCCAAGAAGGCGAAGCTGATTGGATCGTCGTTTCGAATGAAGTTGGGATGGGTCTGGTCCCACCCTACCCCTTAGGACGCGTCTATCGCGACCTGCTTGGATGGACAAATCGCAAAGTCGCAGACGTAGCAGACGAAGTGTATTTACTTGTTGCGGGGAAGTTGCTGCCGTTGCACGAGATTGGGGTCCAACGCTAAGAAGCCTTTGGCTATGCGCAGAATTCGAGGAGAATTCCTCATTATCCTAGGTGCTGTGCTGTGGGGCACAACTGGCACTGCTCAAGCATTCGCCCCACCCGAAGCTGACCCCCGATCGATAGGCGCTATCAGGCTGGCCATTGGAGGACTAGCCTTGTTGGTCATCACATTGGCACGCGGTTCTTCGCTCCGAAAAACAAGCTGGTCTCTCATCCCCACACTCGTTGCGGGTATCAGTATGGCAGCCTATAACCTCTTTTTCTTTGCCGGGGTTGATAAGGCAGGGGTTGCCATCGGCACCATCGTGACGATCGGAAGCGCGCCTGTGCTGGCTGTCTTGCTGGAGTGGCTCGTTCGCAAAGAGCGACCTGTTCAGCGCTGGTATTTTGCTACCTGCCTGGCTATTGCTGGCGGAATTTTTCTGGTTATTCCTGGTGAAAAACTATCGATCGACATCTTGGGGATTTCTCTCGCCTTACTCTCGGGTCTTTCGTACGCCATCTTTTCTGTTTCAAGCAAAAGCATACTAGCGACCACACCTCCCGATGTGGCCATGGCAGTTGTATTTTCATTGGGTGCCATCCTCTTGTCGCCCATCTTGTTTAATCATGATCTGCATTGGATTTCTCAGCCTAACGGTTGGGCCTCAGTGCTGTTCCTCGGCTTACTATCCACATCTCTGGCATATATTCTCTTCGCTCGCGGCCTGGTGAATGTGCCTGTTTCGAAAGCTGTTACGCTCACTCTGGCCGAGCCACTTACTGCTTCAACATTGGGGATCGTTATCCTTAGAGAACGTTTATCGATTATGGGGATATTGGGGATTGGTTTGATTTTTGCTGCCCTTGTAATGCTCTCCGTTGAACGAAAGTAAAAACCTCTTCGGTTATAATTGCCTTGCAAGTCAATTTCCGATTTATGCGAACTCCGGAAGGTTCTTTAATTTCCAGTCAGGCCGCAGGCTCGCTTCTGGCGTGAACGCCGAAGGCGTTCAGATACTTTCCGACTAAATTCGTAAACGCTCTACACTGCTTCATTTCGGGAGGGCATACATGCAAGCCGTACACAAACGCGATCTTGGGATTCCAGTTGCAGCACTACTATTAATTTCCCTTGCATGTAAAGCTATTTCCTTTGGTGAGCAGGATATCGAAGCCACGATCCAGGCGGGGATAGCCGAAACTCAAGCTTCACAAACTGACGCGGTTCTAGATGAGATTCCACAGCCCAACACCGGGGAAACCATAACCGCGGGCGTATTAGAAGTTTTCATTCCCCCGGAGTTCCAAGGAAACCAACCTTCGATCACAGCTGAAGTTGTTACCGACCCTTTGCCGCCAGCACCCGCGCAATCTTCTGCTGTTGGGCAAGCCTACGAGATAACGAGTGAAGAAGAGCTCTCTGGGCCCGTGCTGATCTCGATCAGCTATGATCCAACCGAATTAGCCCCTGGAACCAATGAGAATAATTTGTATATCGCAACCCTGGTTGGCGAAGAATGGCAGGCAGTGCCTGATGGATTTGTTGACACAGAAAATCACACTGTCTATGCGTCAGTAGAGCACTTTTCATTTTTTGGGATTTTCGAGAGCGCGGCCTCAGCGGTGTACGATGCAGTGCAATCGGCAATCGGCGATGAAATCACATCTGAGTATTTCGGCGACCTACCTGATCAGATTCGGTATAACTTTTACGACTTGCAGATCAAACCTCAAGATGTAACTGCCGTCGTGCATGCAAAACTCTCTTTGGCGACGAAAACAGCCTCGGGAGTGATCTCTTTTGGCAATCTGGTGTCCAAAACTGCGGGATTGGCTATCGGCGCTCTCGAAGAAGGCTACGAAGATCTAGCCTGGGCAATGGGCGAGTTGGTCTTCGCCGAGGTTGGCGATTATGCCACTGATTCTACTGCTGGCTCTTTTATTGTGGCCGCTTATGACTCTTTCGATCTCGGCTTGGAGATAGGTGAATATATCGTTGATCTGAAAAATGCTGACCCTAGCACGGCCGCGGTAAAGGCATCGGCCTGGATCCTGGCACGCGAGATGGAATATATCAACGAGAACATGGACCCAGCTTTCAAGGATCTTTGGAAGTTCAACACTCTTAGTGGTTCACGGCTGGATGTCTACGCAGTTTATTTCGATGCCGTACCCTGGAAAGAAGAATTAGGTTTAGGGGCAAGTGGGGTCAAGTTTTATTATTACGATGAGAGCAGTGGGGAGTGGGTCAATTACTTCAACGATGTATTCGTGTGGAAAATGACTTTTGAGCCTCAAACAGGGGAGGAATCATCGCAGGAGGCGCAAAAAGCGCCAAAGAAATCCGAACCCACCAAAACGAAGAAAATTCTGTCCACTACTACCTCAACTCCCACAAACACTCCCAAACCAACATCTACACCGCGTCCGACGAATACACCCAAACCAACCAATACACCTGTCCCAACCAGTACACCCTTCCCTACCAGTACACCCTACCCAACGGATACCCCAATACCAAGATTTGGCCTAGAAGTCACAATCCGTTGGTTCAACCGCGCCGGTTTTGATTATGAATTTTCAACTCCATCTGGAGCCGGTTCCTATGAAGTCGATCTGGACCGAGATAATTTCGGGCCCGGCACATGTGAGGAACATACCGTCACCGATCCACATATTTACATTCACTTCCCGAATTATGACGCTGTTCCAGGTGAGTATTCAGTGTGGGCCTACTACTGGGCAGGATATTGTGCTAACTACGAAGATGCATATTTCGAAATTGAGGTTCACAAGGATGGGGAACTGATCGAATTTTTCAGCGGTACGCTGACCGATCAAGGTGAAACTTGGTTCCAGAGATTTACGTTTTGGGTAGATGGATAAAACTATGCAAAAATCAAATAACAATTCCAAAAGAAAAATTTTCATCGTTACCGGCGCAACGGGCGCGATCGGAGAAGCCATCGCTCAGGGTTTGGCAGAAAACGCAAATTTTGAGGTCGTTCTCATCGTTCGGACCGAGACCAAAGCGCGTAGAGCTGTGCAAAGGATCATCCAGAATACGGGCAACCAGCAGGTTCGATATCTGATCGCCGACCTGTCACGCAGAGCACAAATTTTCACCTTGGCAGAAAGATGGAGTGGTCCATTGCATGCGCTGGTGAACAACGCCGCGGCTTCACCCAGGCAACGCTCGGAGACACCGGAAGGCATCGAGCTACAATTCGCTGTCAACGTATTGAGCTATTGCTGGATGATGGAAGCATTCAGGCCTCATCTAATAACTGGCGCACCTTCGAGAGTAGTCAATGTTGCCAGCTATTGGGCAGGCGATTTAGAGCTCGATGACCTGGAATTCAAACGCCGTCCCTATCGTAACGGCACTGCCTATCGCCAATCAAAACAGGCCAATCGTATGTTGACGGTTGCTTTTGCTAATCGGCTCAAAGCCGACGGGATCTCTGTCAATTCGTGCCACCCAGGGGATGTCAATTCCAAGCTGAGCAACGATCTGGGTTTTGGGGGACACGAATCCCCTGAACAGGGCGCGGCCACTCCGGTTTGGCTGGCAACGAATCCCATTGGCCTAGAGAAGACGGGGAAATATTTTTCTCATCTTCGGGAAGAACGCTGCCATTTTGGGGAAAATAGTACTGAAGTAGAAGCACTCTATCAGGCCTACTTACAATTCGATCGGGACTGAACGAAAATGGCCATTAGGCGATTGGGTATTGCCTTGAGTCTAATTTGTTTGGTGGGTTGTTCGCTATCACAATCAGGAGACACGTCCCCTGAACCCATCTCTTCTGATCCAACCCCATCATTGTCAACTACTTATCCAACAATCAATTGTCTCTCATCTGCTACGCGTGTAGCGAACGATCAAGAATTTCTGCAACCCAATTTCACAGCGGAAATCCTTTTTTCTACCTCGCCAGATGCGTCCAAAGTTCAGCGCGTCTTCCCAGCTGGGACGCAACAGATCTACGCAATCTGGGGGTATGCCAATATGCGTGAAGGGCAAATTATCCGCAAAGAATGGTATTGCGATGGCGAGCCATGGCTATACCAAGAAGGACCTTGGGATCTCGATCGATATGGCTCCGATGGTCAAATTAAAGACATATCTATCTTTGATTTCGATCAAGGCATCCAAGCTGGCTCTTATGATCTATATCTATATATTGATGACCAACCCCAATCAATAAGCGAAGTTGGGCATCTGAATTCTTTTCGGATCGTTGACCCCTGGCCAGTAGAACCCATCGCTTCCCCAGATGGAATGTCCATCGCTCTGGTCAAAAATCTGGGCATGCTTATCATTCAAGATCCAAACGGTCAGGAGCAAGAATTACTCACTACCGGCGAGATCTCATCCATGGCATGGGTTCCAACTACCAATGCCATCGTCTACACTGACCGGGATCGCACGCAGCAGCGAATAGAAGCCCATACCGTCGGTAGACGAGATGAACTCTGGATTGTAAACGTAGAGACGAAATCGAAATACAGGATTGGTGAGGCCGAAGAAAACTATCACTCAGCGCAAGTCTCCCCTGATGGGCGTTTTCTTGCCTTACTTTCGGGCACGGGCTATGGGGATGCATTATTTGTAGATCTGAGCTTGGTCATCATGGAGTTGGATCAGGACCTGCAGCGCGCAGCGATCTTTACCCTGGTCGATTTTCCTGGTTTTCAAGCGAACATCAGCGAAGATGATCTCAGGGATTATGTTATTCCCGTGAGTTTTGAAGATGCTGAAAGACCTGGTCGCTGGCTAAATGCAACGCAACTGCTTGTCGGGTTAGAATGGCTAGGCGTTGGCCCGCAGGACGAATTCACTGGAATCTATCTACTTGATCTAGACACTATGAAAGCTGAGCGCATTGGGGAGTTATTCGAGGAATCCCAAGGTTTATAGATTTTCCCAATTTCCTGCTAACTTTATTAAGAACTAGCATTTTTGCTTGACTTCCAAAACGTTTTGGAATAGAATGATCTTGTATCCAAAACGTTTTGGTTGATAATAATCGCATTTACCTGGGGCAAGCCATGTCTGTTACACTAAAAGATATTGCCGAAAGAGTGGGAAAATCTGTTACAACGGTATCGCGCGCCCTGCATGGTTATGACGATGTCAGCCCTGAAACCAAAGCGCTTGTGCATCAGGTAGCCGAAGAAATGGGCTACACCCCCAACATCATCGCCCAACGATTACAAAAACAACGTACCGATACCATCGGCTTCATCCTGCCCACCTTTGGCCCCCGTTTCTCCGATCCATTCTTCAGTGAATTCTTGGCGGGCATCGGTAACAAATCTGCCAAACTTGGGTACGACCTACTTGTCTCCACTCATCCTCCCGGAGAAGAAGAGCTACGCACCTATCGCAGAAAAGTTCAGAGCTATCTAGTTGATGGATTTGTCATTGTACGCACAAGACGTCACGATGCAAGGATTGAATATTTGAGCCAGGTCGATTTTCCCTTTGTCGTCTTTGGGCGAACAGAGAGCGAGCGCGTATTTCCTTATGTAGATGAAGATAGCGAATATGGCATGCGCCTACTCGCTCATCATTTGGCTGACTTAGGGCACCAACGCATTGCATTTATTGCTGCTCCTGAAGAGCTGATGTTTGCTCACTATCGCCGAAGAGGATTCAAAGAAGGTCTGGCAGAAAAAGGGCTTCAGCTTGATGAGACGATGATCGTGGTTGGCGATCTCACACAGCGCGATGGTTTCCGGCAAGCAACCTTATTATTAGATCAACCGAATCCGCCCACTGCCATCGCGGCCTGCAATGACTTGATGGCCTTGGGGGCCATCAGCGCTGCTCAAAAGCGTGGCCTAACTGTTGGCAAAGATATCGCCATCACAGGCTTTGATAATATTCCTCTGGCAGAACATAGCCATCCCCCGCTCACAACCATTCACCAGCCAATCTATCAGATCGGCGATATGGTATGCGAGAAACTCATCGGTCTCATCAATGGAGAAAAAGGGGAAGCAGATCAGGTATTACTGCAACCTTCGCTAATTATCCGTGAAACATGCGGGGGAACACCTTGATCCCCCATGAAAGGAGGTGGTGTTATCGACAAGAAATTTACCTTAGAAGTCACAAATGTAAAACGAAAGTCACTTTTTATCTATCTGGAGGATTAAGATTATGAAGAAGTTTTCAATATTTATGCTGGTCGTCATGATTAGCTCGCTCTTGGTGGGTTTTGCCCCCCGACAAGACAAAACTGTGATCGAGTTCTGGACGACCGATAATGAGGAACAGCGAGTCGATGCTTACGAAGCCATTGCGGCTGCCTTCATGGCAGAACACCCCGAGATTGACTTGCGCATTGTGCCAATCGATGAGGGCACAATATCTCAGCGAATCGCCACAGCGCAAGCCGCCAACCGCCTCCCCGACATCGTTCGCATGGGTGTGGAGCGCGTTTCGGCTTTTGCCGCTGATGGCATTCTCGATGAGGACGCTGCAGTAGCCACCATTCAGGCCATTGGTGAGGATGATTTCCGCGCTGGCCCGTTGGCCATGGTTACCAACCCAGAGACTGGCAAGTACTCCGCAGTTCCCTTCGACGGTTGGATCCAGGCCATTTGGTACCGCACCGACTCGTTTGGTGCAGCTGGCGTCAACGCCCCCATTACCTGGGATGACATCAACGCCGCATGCGATGCTCTGCCTGGCACCGGCAACCTGCTCTACGGCCTCACCCTGGGCACCGATCCTGGCCAGAACTACCCCCATCAGGTTTTCGAACAGGTCGCTATGTCGAACGACGCCTGGCCTTTTGCTGATGATGGCAGTGTGTCAATGAACACACCTGAGATGGTCGCGGCTCTGGAGTTCTATGCTGGTCTGCAGCGCTGTGCTCTGCCCGGTCCGCAGTACTGGCGCGGCGCCCGCGAGGCCTATGAGCTCGATCAATCGGGCATGCTCTTCTACAGCACCTACATCATGGATGACCTGGTCGACGGCTCCGGTTTGGAAGGCGGCGGCAATGTTGAGATCCCCGTTGAGGATCTGCCCGGTGTAACCGGCTTCGCTGCCACAATGGAAGGTCCCAATAGCGCGGCTTCCTACGGTCAGTTGGTGACTTTGGGCCTCCTGGCTGGTGCTGATCCTATGGCCCAGGAAGTGGTCAAGTTCTTCATGACTGGGCAGAACTACCAGGATGTCTTGGCTCTGGCCCCCTTCGGCAAGGTCCCCGTCTTGGAGAGCGCCGTTGAAGGTTGGTCAACGCTCAGCGATTACTTCGCTAACTACTCCGAAGACACCCTGGCCCAGATCGCCAATGGCTTCGAGACCATGCAGCGCTGGCTCTTCAAGCCCGGCTATGACGCCACTCAACGTGCTGTCATCGGTGATATCGAAGGTCGCTTGCTAATCCCACAGGCCATCAGCAATATCGCCCTTGAGGGCATCATGACCCCCGAAAGCGCGGCTGAATGGCTGCAAGGTGAAGTTGAAATACTCCTCGCCGAACGGCAAGAGTAAACCCATACAATTGGGGACGTAGCCGAAGGCTACGTCCCCAATTTTTTACATCAAGGAAGGAGGCGAGAATGGCTATCTCGACCAAATCAAACTGGAAATCTCTGCAAGCGCGCGAGACCCGCTTGGCCTGGTCACTAATCCTTCCAACTGCAATTATCGTTTTTGGATTAGTCATCTTCCCAGCCGTATTCAGCGTTTGGGTCAGTTTCCACGATGTTGGGTTACACAATCTCAACGATGTTTTTAATGCACCTTTTGTAGGGTTCGAAAATTATAGAAAGGTTTTTCAGGATTTCGCATTCAAATTTCAGGCCGGACAAAGTTGGGGAGCTGCGGTCACAAGTGTTGTTTATTCATTTGCAGCGACTTTCTTGACAATCGTGGTGGGGTTAATCGCATCTCTCTTATTGAATCGTCCCTTCAAAGGCCGAGGCTTGGCGCGTGCCGTATTCCTCTTCCCCTATGTGGCACCTATTGTGAGCGTGGCCTTCGTATGGCGATGGATATTAGACCCACGCCCCTCGGGCGTCATCAATGATATCTTGATGAATTTAGGATTGATCGAACTCCCCAAAGCGTACCTTGCAACCCGGGGCTTATCCTTGCTCCTGGTGATCATCTTCGAAGCCTGGCGCTATTTCCCCTTCGCAATGTTAATGATCCTGGCCCGGTTGCAGGCCGTAGACAACACGATGTACGAAGCTGCTGAGGTCGATGGCGCCAGTACCTGGCAGAAGTTCTGGAACATCACCATCCCCGAGTTGCGTTATGTGCTGGGGGCGATCTTCCTGTTGCGCTTGATGTGGACCTTTAACAAATTCGACGACATATTCCTGTTGACTGGAGGAGGGTTTGGCACAAAGGTCTTGCCGGTGCTAACCTACGAATTCAGCTTCAAACTTTTCGACTTTGGCCGAGGCTCAGCCACCGCCATGATTCTCCTGCTAATCCTGGTGATCTTCATGGCGTTTTATATTGGCGTAGTGATGCGCAACGTGGAGGAGTGAGAATCATGAATAACGAACCTAAAAACTTCTTAGGCCATATGGCTGATTGGCTCAACTGGCCGCGATTTATCTTCTCCTTAGGGATGATCTTCTTCCTTACCAGTATCCTTTTTCCTTTTTACTGGTTGGTAAGTTCATCCTTCAAAACTCAGGCTGAAATTGCAGGCAGAGAACCGACCTATATACCAGGGGCGTTGCGTCTCGATGCCTACCGTGAATTATTCGATCCAGAGCACGAAAGCTACCAGGAATTTGGCGTAAATATCATCAATACATTCAAAGTGTCAGTCCCGACAGCGATCATTGCCGTAATCCTGGCCGTGTTAGGCTCTTACGCCATTGCTCGATTAAAGTTCAAGGGCAAGAATGTGTTACTGAACAGCATCCTGCTAGTGTACTTGTTCCCTGGGGTGCTGCTCATCATCCCACTGTTTGCCATGTTGGCGCGTATCGGCAACCAGCTTGGCTTCGAGATTCAGGACAATCTAGGCGTGCTCATCTTCACGTACCTGGCGCAGACACTGCCCGTTGCCCTCTATATGCTTACCAACTACTTCCGTACCATCCCCGACGAAATCGAACAGGCAGCCCTCATCGACGGTTGTACCCGCTTAGAAGTAATTTGGCGGGTGACCTTGCCCTTGGCAGTACCTGCTCTCGTATCTGTCAGCATTTACACCTTCATGATCGCCTGGAATGAATTCTTGTACGCCCTGGTATTCCTCAACGATCATGGCATGTTCACCATGCCCATTAAGATCAACACCATCTTCAACGACCCCAGTCCACGTCCGCATGTTGTTATGGCCGCATCCACCATCATGACCGTTCCCATCGTATTACTCTTCCTCAGCATGGAAAGATTCCTGGAAGAGGGATTGACGGCTGGTGGTGTGAAGGGCTAGAATCCATTTGGATTATCTCCAGAAAACATCACGAAATAAAAACCCCGGAGGGAACCCATCGACACTCCGGGGTTTATGAATAACCAACAATGCGACATCAAATCCGCTGGACATCAAGAAAAATCGCCGCTCGGCTGGGGGAGATCGAATCCCTGGCTTATCTCCAACACCTCCCCATCCCCCCCTTTCGCTTCATCGAACTTGATGGCCCTGCGACACAAGCTCCAGTTGAGCGAGATGTGGATGACTCAACCTGGATCGAAATCCCGCCCCATTCTTATTGGGGATTCCCCCGAACTAATTTCGTCTTGAGGACGATGTTCAGTGTACCTACCTCGTGGGTGGGTGCCGGACCCATAGCCCTGTTCCTGCCAATTGGCGAAGCCGGCAGCTTTTCCCACCCCGAGGCGTTAGCCTATATCGATGGCAAGCCCTTTGCCGCCTGCGACCGCCATCACCAGGAAATCATCCTGCCCAAACAATTCTGTGACGGCCAGGAGCACACCCTGGCACTTCACGGATGGACTGGCATCGGCGGCTTGAGCGAAGAGGAGATGACCAACAAGCTCAAAATGTCTCCATGCCAGGTGGTGCAGATCCACCAGCCGACACGGGACTTCATCGCCCTGGTTCGCGTTGCCTTGGGTATCGTTGAGCACCTCCAGGAGCGCGATCCCGCCCGGCATCATTTACTCACAGCCCTTGATGAAGCATTCAAGGTTTTGGATTTGAGATTGCCGATTGATGATCAGTTTTACAGCAGCGTTTCAGTAGCTCATTCTGTTTTGTATGTTGGGATTGAGAAAGCTGGCCCACCTCTGGATGTGAATATTACGGCCATTGGGCATGCCCACATCGATGTGGCCTGGTTATGGACGCTGGCGCAAACCCGTCAAAAAGCCGGACGGACATTTCACAACGTGCTCAGGTTGATGGAGCAATTTCCAGAATACGCGTTCACCCAGAGCCAGCCGCAGCTTTATGAATATGTGCGCCAGGACTTTCCCGAACTCTTTCAGGCCATTAAGGAGAAAATCCTAGAGGGGCGTTGGGAGCCCGTCGGAGGGATGTGGGTCGAAGCAGATTGCAACCTCTCTGGGCCTGAATCATTGGTGCGGCAGTTCCTCTTGGGCCGAGAGTTTTTCCGCCAACAGTTTGGTCCGGATGCTGAAGCACCCGTGCTCTGGCTTCCTGATGTGTTTGGATATGCCTGGAACTTGCCGCAGTTGATCAAAGAAGCTGGCCTGGAATATTTCTTCACCATCAAGATCGGCTGGAGCCAGTATAACCGCCTGCCATACGACTCCTTCTGGTGGCAAGGTTTGGATGGAACGCGCGTGCTGACGCACTTCAGCACCGCCAAGGATGCAGACAGCCCCCACGCAGCCACCTACAATGCCGATGCGTCTCCCAGCCAGACTCTTGGGACCTGGCTCAATTTCCAGGGTAAAGATTATGGCTCACCAGGCAAGACTCTGCCCTTATTGATGTCCTATGGCTGGGGCGACGGTGGCGGAGGCCCGACTCGCGAAATGCTCGAGAATATCCGCGTGATGAAGAATTTTCCATCGACACCCCAAATCCATACGGGCAAGGTGGGCGAATTTTTCAAGCAGCTGGATGCCGCCAACGAAAACTTGCCCACGTGGAACGGCGAACTCTACCTGGAATACCACCGCGGCACGTATACTACGCACGCGCGTAACAAGCGCGCCAACCGCAAATCGGAGTTCTTGCTTCACGATGCCGAATTCCTGGCAACATACGCTTCGATATTAGATATTGGGTATTCGTATCCTCATGCTGAGTTTCGATATGCCTGGGAACTGGTCTGCTTGAACCAGTTCCACGACATCATTCCCGGCTCAAGTATCGGCCCAGTATATGAAGATTCACTTATGCAGTACGAAGATATCCGCCAATCGGTGACCGAGATTCGTGATCAAGCCTTAGAGATCATAGCTGAGAAATTCGGTGCAGATCATCTCGTCATCAATCCGACATCCTTCACTCGCAATGAGCCCATCGAAATTGATGGTGACCTCGTCGATATCAGTGAGTTGCCGCCGTACAGCATTACCCAACTAACAGCAGACAGCCGAACGCAGACCGCAAAACTTCAGCCGCCGTCCGTCGTCAGTGGTCCACGGTCGATGCTCGAAAATGATTTCCTGCGTGTCGAACTCAACCCTTCCGGCGACATCACCCGCATCTATGACAAAGTTGCCCACCGCGAAGTGCTCCCACCGGACGCGTTGGCCAACCAATTCCAGGCGTTCGAAGATCGCCCGCTAAACTGGGATGCCTGGGACATTGATATCTTCTATGATGACAAGCTCTGGCTCGCGGAACCAGCCACCAGCCTCGAGGTTGTCGAAGAGAGCCCGCTGCGGGCAACGTTGGAGATCAAACGTCAAATCCTCAAAAGCCAATATACTCAACGTATCTCCCTGACACATAACAGCCCACGTCTAGATTTCGAAACACACATCGATTGGCAAGAGCGTAAAACCCTGCTCAAGGTTGCCTTCCCCGTGGATATTCTGGCACCCGCCGCAACGTACGAAATCCAATGGGGCAATGTCCAACGGCCAACCCATCGTAACACCAGTTGGGATTGGGCTCGCTTTGAGACCGCGGCCCAAAAATGGGTCGACCTCAGCGAGGGAGATTATGGCTTCAGCTTGCTCAACGACTGCAAATACGGCCACGACATCCATGAAAACATCATGCGCCTGACCTTGCTGCGCGGCACCATGGCCCCCGATCCTGAAGCCGACCTGGGCGCACACACCTTCAAGTACAGCCTGTTCCCACACTCGGGGGGCTGGGACGAACGCACCATCGCGGAGGCGTATGCGTTGAATGATCCGGTGATAGTTTATAAGTCGCAAGTTGCAAGTCGCAAGTTACAAGTTGCAAAGCCTGCCCTGAGTTTTTCGAAGGGTCGCAAGTCGCAAGAACCAAGTGGCACATCGCACTACGCACCCCACACACCCCAAGATCCCAACATCCAACCCTTCGACGGAGCTCAGGGCAAGCCTCTAATCTCTATCGATCGACCCAATATCATCATCGAGACCATCAAACGCGCCGAGGATGGAGACGGCATCATCGTGCGCCTTTACGAAAGCCAACGGTCACGCGGCGACTTCACGCTAACATCATTGTTTCCACTCGTCACTGCCTGGCGCACCAATATCCTAGAGGAGAATCAGTCTGAGGTCGCTGTGGAAGGCAATCAACTACATTTCAGGATCAAGCCTTATCAAATCCTTACCTTTAGGCTGATCCCCGATCAACGAGGCATTCATGGCACATAATATCGGTATCTTTCACTATATCGCTGGGCTTACGGACGGCGTCTCCTTGGAGATGAACAAATGGATTCAAGTCCTGGAAGAAATGGGCCACACCGTCCATATTTGCGCAGGAAAGATCGGGTCCGCCGCCGAGGGGACCGTCATCAAAGAGATGTACCATCACAGGCCCGATGCGCGCTTGCTGTATTACAACACCTTTCAAGCGCTGCGCGATTATCGCAACGAAGCCACCTATCGCGCAGGCCTCTATCGTCTATCTGACGTGATCGAAAAGAAAATCCTGGCGTTCATCGAGGAAAAGCAAATCGATTGCCTGATTCCCCAAAATGTGTGGTCGGTGGCCGCCAATCCGGCAGTAGCCGTCGCGCTGACTAATATCATGCGGGAGCTCAAACTGCCCACTTTGGCACAAAGCCATGACTTTTACTTCGAGCGCACCGACGGCTTCAGGCTGACTTGTGGAACTGCTGTAGAACTGGCAGATAAGTACCTGCCCCCGCGCAACCCATTGGTCAAGCACGTGGTGATCAATTCGTTGGCACAGCAGCAACTCATCGATCGCAAAGGGATCCAGTCAGCCCTGGTACCGAATGTCTTCGATTTCGACGCCCCAGATTGGGCACCCGACGAGTACAATAGCGATTTCCGCTCCCACATCGGGCTGCGAGAGAATGATCTTATGATCTTGCAAGCCACTCGCATTGTTACCCGCAAGGGCATCGAGTTAGCAATTGATTTCGTCAAAGCCCTGGAGGACCCTGCTCGCCGATCGAAACTCAAAGCGAGCGGATTGTACGATGGACGTCAATTCGACGACGACAGCCGCATTGTGCTCGTCTTGGCAGGCTACGCCTTGGATGATGCCACAGGGCGGTATCGGAGTCTGCTTGCGCATAAGGCCAAAGATGCTGGCGTAGAGGCAATCTTCATCGAGGACATTATCGGCAGCAGTCGCTCCACGCGCAAAGGGAGAAAAATCTATTCGCTTTGGGACACATATGTTTATGCAGACTTCGTCACATATCCGAGCATTTGGGAAGGTTGGGGAAACCAACTACTCGAGGCGCTGCGGGCCAAGCTGCCTATCATGCTCTACGAGTATCCTGTATTCGAAGCAGATATCAAAGATAAAAACCTGCGGGTGGTCTCCTTAGGAAATCAGATCGCTGGTCGAGACGAACACGGCTTAGTCACCGTCGAATCCGAGATCATCGAAAGTGCCGCCGACCAGGCCATAGAATTGCTCACAGACAACGAGTTGCGTCAGGAGACCGTCGAGCACAACTTCCGCATGGCGAAACGATTTTATTCCATGGACGCCTTGCATATTTATCTTAGACAGTTGATGAACGACAGAGGATGAACGATATGCCGTCCGATTTGGAAAAAACACTCCAAGAGCATATCACTTTCATCTATGGAGAAGATTCTGCAGAAGAAATCGGTGCGCGCATCAATGAGCGTTTGCGACGCTTCATCGCAGCCCACCCGCAATTGTCATCATCTAGGCCAGTAGACCGCTTCAGCGAGCGCGATTCCATTTTGATCACCTACGCAGATATGGTCCAGCGGGAAGGCCAACCCCCGCTGCAAACGTTGGTTGAATTTCTCCAGGAATACCTGGGAGAGGTAGTCAGCACCGTCCACATCCTGCCCTTTTTCCCCTACTCATCGGATGATGGTTTTTCGGTGATCGATTATCGCCAGGTGAACCCGGCATTTGGAAATTGGGAAGATGTCGCTCGTTTGGGGGATAAATTTCGCCTGATGTTCGATGCTGTGGTCAACCATATCTCATCCCAAAGTGTGGAATTTCAGAGCTTCCTCCAGGGTGATCCTGATTTCGAGCAATTTTTTACCATTATTGAGCCCGGCACGGATCTATCGCGCGTCTTCAGGCCACGTGCGACCCCATTGCTGACTCCGTTTCAAACCAACTCTGGTGAAAAATTAGTCTGGACAACTTTCAGCGCCGACCAGATCGATTTGAACTATCGCAACCCCGATGTGCTCATTGAAGTCATCGATATCTTGTTATTTTACGCGGCCCATGGCGCTGAATTCATCCGCCTGGACGCGGTGACTTATGTCTGGAAGGAGATCGGCACAGATTGTATCAATCTGCCGCGCACCCATCGAATCGTGCAATTGATGCGCACCGTACTCGATATCGCGGCCCCCCGCGTTGCCATCATCACCGAGACAAATGTGCCCCACAGAGACAATATCGCATACTTTGGCAATGGCACCAACGAAGCCCAGATGGTCTACAATTTCGCCCTACCCATGCTGGCCTTGAATACATTCCACACGGGGGATGTCAGCATTCTCTCTGCCTGGGCCGAAACCCTAGAGTTGCCCTCAGATCAGGCGACTTTCTTCAATTTTCTGGCCTCCCATGATGGCATTGGGATGATGCCGGTCAAAAACTTACTTACGCCAGACGATCTTGATGCAGCCGCACAACGCACGCAACAACTGGGCGGGTTCATCTCCTCGAAGAGCAATGAAGATGGTTCCCATAGCCCTTATGAACTCAACATCAACTATTTAGATGCCTTAGGAAACCCTGCATCCCCCAGCGATGACCTCGATCTGATTGCAAAACGATTTTTGGCGAGTCAGGCAATCATGCTATCGCTGCGAGGGGTTCCAGGAATCTATTTTCACAGCTTGTTTGGTTCGTGCAACTGGTGCGAGGGTGTTGAGCAAACTGGGCGGTACCGCACTATCAACCGCCAGAAATTGCATGTCGTTGATTTGGAAACCGATTTGAGCGATCCAGATTCATTGCCAGCGCGGGTATACACTGGCTATGCGCAGCTACTCAGAGTCCGCCAGCAGCATCCCGCCTTCCATCCCCAGGGTGGGCAGCAAATTCTCACCATTCATCAGAATGTCTTCGCTGTCTCACGTAGCGCAATCGATGCGAGCGAAACGATTCTATGCCTGATCAATGTCACCGACCAACCGCAAATGCTGATGCCCGAACTCGGGGTATTGAATCTGCCCAATAATTCCGGATACTGCGATCTTTTGGACGAATCAGAATTCACTCAATCCAAAGAGATTCGATTAGCTCCGTTTCAAATCCGTTGGCTGAAAGTAAACCTGGTTACTTGACAATTTGGGTGCCAGCGAACGCGACAATATTTCATGATTTCTCCATAGCACGACCTTACAGTTTCACAAGGGTCCAGTCAATCCATACTAGGGGGAGAGAAAATATGTTAAGATAAAAAAGTCTCAACCCAACAGTATCAACGTTTGATTGGCCAAAGAATCGATCATGTATTGGGAATGGTTCTACCCCCCAGGTCTATATATTTTAAGTGGGATTGTAGCCCTAGCTGGCGCACGAACCACCTGGCGCAACGAAAAGCGCAACCCAGGTGCAGAAACCCTGGCGATCATGCTTGTCCTCGCGGCTGAATGGGTCTTCGGATTAGCCTTGGGTACCATCAGCACTACCTATTCAACCAAGATATTTTGGATAAATATCCATTTCATCGGTGTTGCCTTTGCAGGGACTGCCTGGTACATCTCTATCAACCAGTATATTCAAGGGAATCAATGGCTCACTCATCCTAAATTGATTCTCTTACTGACGGTTCCTGCCCTGACAGTTTTATTAGCCTTCACCAACCAATCCCACGGCCTCATCTACAAAGAAATTTTCCTGGTTCCCTATGGTCCGTACGATATAACCACTATTACATACGGGATCGCTTTGTGGATCTTCTTGATTTACAATGGCGTGCTTATCATTGGGGGTAGCTTGATTCTGATCGCAACCCTTGGGCAGTCATGGTGGACTTTCCGCGTCAACGGAACCCTTATGTTGTTAAGCACTCTCACACCCGTGATTGTTCTACTCTTGCAAGTGTTCAATTTGGAAATCTTCGGCCCACTGAGGCCAACATCACTGGCAATCATCTTCGCTGGCATAACCGCGGCGTATGGTCTGGAGAGCGCTCGCCGCCAACAAATCGTGTCAGTATCCCGCCATGAAGTCTTCGACACCATTGATGATATTATCTTCGTGACTGATATTCATAATCGCATCATCGATATGAATAAACACGCAGAGTCTTTTTTGGGGGAGACGTTAGCTGCTTCTATCGGCCGACCGATTTCGAAGCTCTTTCCGCAATTCAGCCAGATCGAATTTCGCAAAGGAAATAATTCTCGTCTCACCGTTGAAGGCCAGGACAATACCAAGATATACGAATGCGAACTCGGCCATATGAGCAACTGGGAAGGGGAGCCAATCAATACATTATATGTTTTGCGCGACACAACCAAACGTGCCGCGATGGAGCAACGGATCAAATCATCGGTACAAGAAAAAGAAACCTTGCTGAGAGAAATACACCATCGAGCCAAGAATAACCTACAGGTGATTTCTAGCATCTTTAACTTGCAATCGAATCTCATCGAATCCGAGGAAATGAGGGATGCTTTTCAAGAGAGTCAGGAACGCATCCAGGCCATCGCGCTGGTGCATGAGAAATTGTATCAATCTGAGGGGGTCAACTATATTGACTACTCCGACTATATTCAAACATTGATCGAGCGCCTGATGAGAGCTATGGGAAGCGCAAATTCCGAGATCACCTTCGAGATTTACGTTGAAGGCATTAGCATTCCTTACGATTTAGCCACACCCTGCGGACTGATCGCTTACGAACTGATTTCGAATGCGCTGCAGCATGCCTTCCCCAATAGGAAAAAAGGCACGGTCCGGATAATCTGTCGTATCCGCCAGGATGATCAAATGCTACTAATAATCAGCGATGATGGAATCGGAATTCCGGAAAATATCGACATCAACGAATGCAATACGCTCGGGTTCCAATTGATCACCGCTCTGGTTTATCAAATACAGGGACATCTCAAGGTTGATCAACAACCAGGTACCAGAATCGAAATCGTCTTTCCTCTGGACACAATGGAATAGGATGATGCCTGATTTACATTTCTCGATCCCTCCTATGTTGTTGGCGATATTGATCGTGATCCTGGATGTTGGCTGGCGTACTCCACAGCAGCGAATTCACGCAGTGGATCTCGTCCTATTGGCTGGCGCTGGCTGGTTGGCTACACACGCCTTCGAAATTGGAACTCCCGATTTAGCCAACAAGATATTCTGGAATAAATTACAGTTCATCACGATCATAACCATCCCAATTGCCTGGTATTTGGGCACGCAAACCTATATCATTGCAGGGAAGCATAACAGGTATCGGAGAATATATATTTTCGTATTCCTGGCGACGGCACTGGCCTTGATTGTTACCAACGATTTACATGAATTGTTGTGGTCGAATGAGCGCCTGAATCCGCTAGACCCTTACGACCAGTTGATCACAGACCAAGGCAGTGCCTATTGGATATTCATCGGGATTGCCTATTATCTGGTGATGATAAGCTTGATCCCATTTGCCAGATCAGCATATTATTATCGAAACTTATATGGAAAACAAGCTGTGCTGTTGCTCACCACAGCACTTCTGCCGGTCCTTGGCTCAATCCTCGATCTACTCCGTATTGAACTGATTCCAACAATTGAAACGACCCCGCTAGCCTTCGCCATCAGCCGCATGCTAAACATTAGAGTCAACAGCCAACTGCGCGTTGGCGATATCGTCCCTGTTGTGCGCGAAGTCACTATTGATAACATCAACAATGGCATCATTGTCATTGATTCGGAAAATATCATCCTCGATCACAACCCGGCTGCAGCGAAAATCATCCAACAGCCTGGCGAAAGCCTGATCGGCCAACCTATCGGAATAATCTGGGATGAGCATTTTGAGATTTCTTGGGAAGAATTCAGCCCACTACTGAATGCTTCCCAAATAGCTTCTATAAGAACAACGTATTTCAAACCTCACACATATCAGGTGACATCGAATCCAGTTCAACTACGCCCAAATCACATTCGAGGATCAGTATTACTCTTGAATGATATTTCAACCTCAATTGATTACGAAGAGAAAATCAAGACATCCTTGCAAGATAAGGAATTATTGCTCCAAGAAATTCACCACTATATCAGGAACAACTTGCAAATTGTCTCCAGCCTGGCAGGTTTATTGGCGCACAAGATCAACGACCAATCTCTTCAAAAAATCTACGAAGAAAGCCAGAACAGAATTCAGGCCATGGCCCTGATTCATGACAAACTTTACCAAACCAAAAGCCTGGTTGAAATCGAATTTGGCGAATATATCAGTGATCTAGTCTCGTTATTGATTATTAGCCAGAATAGTGGCTATGGAAATACACAATTTCATGTGACATCCGATGAAATTGTGGTGGATATCGATACAGGCATTGCTTGTGGGCTGATCTTGAATGAGCTGGTCTCAAATTCAATCAAACACGCATTCCCAAACGGGGTCCAGGGTGAGATTCGAGTCACAGCGAGGGAAAATCCCATCGGCTGGCTCTGTCTGAGAGTATCAGACAATGGTGTCGGTCTTCCAGATGGATTTGACTTGCAAAAAAGTCAATCGCTAGGATTGAAGCTCGTTGAGACTCTGAGTTTTCAACTTAATGGTGAGATTCTAATCGACCGGCGAGGAGGCGCCACTTTCATACTAGAATGCCCGATTTCGAGTTAAACACCTGAGGTATTGACGAATGGGCTGGCTTTGGTTTAATCCCTTAATTTACATTGGCGCTGGGATTGTTGCATTGATTAGCGCCTATCTGATTTTGCGAAACGAAAACCGCAATCCGGGCGCGAGATCATTGTCAATCATGCTATTGTTAGCAGCTGAGTGGGTATTTGGATTGGCGCTGAGTACCGTAAGTCATGCCTACGCGACTAAAATTTTCTGGGTAAAGTTTCATTTTATTGGGGTTGCCTATACGGGCATAACTTGGTTTTTTTCGATAAACCAGTATATTCAAGGGGACCAATGGCTCTCCAGTCGAAAACTGATTCTTTTCAGTATTGCTCCTACTCTGGCAATCCTTTTGATGCTTACAAACCCATACCATGGCTTGATTTACCAAAGTTATTCTTTAAATCAGTATGGACACTACCAGATCATAACACCAACCTACGGTACCGCATTATGGATATTTTTCGCATTTAACATATCGATAATACTCATTGGCGGTGGAAAGCTGATAGGCATTCTTGGAAGATCCTGGTGGTCATTCCGAATTAATGGGTTCATCATGTTTATCGGAACGTCAGCGCCGGTAATCGTCCTATTATTACAAATATTCAAACCAGCATTATTTGGGCCGCTAAAACCAACATCGCTGGCGATTATCCTAGCAGGGATGACCACAGCTTTTGGTCTAGACAAAGTAGGCCGTCAAAAAATCGTTTCCGTATCTCGACATGAACTATTCGACAGGATCAAAAAAATAATTTTGGTTGCCGATCTTCAGAACCGAGTCGTCGATATGAACAAGGAGGCAGAAAGGGTTTTTGAGAGAACACTGACCAAAACCATCGGTCAAACCATCAACACACTTTTGCCCCAACTAGACGAGATCGACTTGAATAAAGAAAATCCATGTCTTATTGAAATTGACCAACCTGATGTGTGCAGATCATACGAGTGTACGCTAGTTAAAATGCTCAATTGGGAAGCCAGGCCAGTCAATCACATCTATATCCTGCGCGACATATCCCATCGAGTTCAAATGGAACAGCGCATTATTTCATCACTGCAAGAAAAAGAGACTCTGCTGAGAGAAATTCATCATCGCGCTAAAAATAATTTACAGGTGATTTCCAGCATCTTCAATTTACAATCTGCCCTGATCGAATCCAAACAAATCAGGGCCCTTTTCCTGGAGAGTAAAGAGCGCATCCAAGCCATAGCACTTGTCCATGAAAAACTATACCTGTCTGAAGGAGTCAATTATATAGATTTTTCCGACTATGTGCATTCGTTGATCGAAATGTTAATCCCGCAAAATAAGAAAACTCTATCAACGATTTCCATCGATATTCAAGTCGACGGAATTCAAATCCCCTACGATTTAGCAACTCCATGTGGGCTTATTGTGTACGAACTCATCTCTAACGCCTTCAAGCATGCCTTCCCCTCCAAAATGAGTGGCATGATCCAGATCATCTGTCAAAAACAGCCGGACAACCATCTTCTAATTAATGTCAGAGACAATGGTGTTGCTTTACCCAAACATATCAATATAACTGATAGCAAAACTTTGGGATTCCAATTAATCAACGCCCTGATACTTCAAACTCAGGGGCTAATCGAGATAGACCGGAGTCCAGGCACATGTATCGAAATTGTCATTCCCATGGGAAATAATCTATGATGCATATTGCTGGTATTTCTTTCGCAATTTTGCCCCTGATGGTGGCGATTTTTATAGTATTTCTCGATCTGGGATGGCGACAAAAGAAAAAAAATGTCGATTCTGTGGATCTGGTCATGTTCGCAGGAGCTTTTTGGCTGTTCACACATGCCTTCGAACTCGGTGCTGTCGATCTGGATGCTAAGATTTTTTGGAACAAAATCCAGTTTATTGCCATCATTGCGGCTCCAATTGGCTGGTACTTGGCTTCCCAAACATTTATTTTTTCAGAAAGCAGCAATAAGAACCACAATATTTTCATCTTCATTTTCCTTCCGATCGCATTGTTCTTAATCATTAGTAGCGATTGGCACAGCTTGCTATGGTTCAATGCCCAATTGAATCCAATGAACCCATATGATGAGCTGCAATTTGACCGGGGAATTGCCTACTGGATTTGTATTGGGATTGCATATTACTTGGTAGTTATCAGCATTATCCCTTTCACCAGATCTGCCGCGTACTACCGCAATATTTTTGGTAAGCAGGCTGTAGTGTTGATCTTTTCTTCATTTTTACCTTTACTCGGCTCGGTGTTCGATCTACTCGATATCCACCTCATCCCAACAATCGAGTTAACCCCCATGACATTTGCAATCAGCCGGATGATAAATATTCGCTTCAACAGCCAACTGCGCGTAGGGGATATCGTACCAGTGGTACGCAATGCCATCATCGACAATATCAACGACGGCATCTTCGTGCTTGACTCGGAAGATACTATCCTGGACCACAATCCCGCAGCAGCACAAATCTTTCAACGGGGTGATAGAAATATGGTTGGGCAACCTATGGAAGAATTGTGGAATGAAAATTTTGCATCTTCCTGGATGAACCTCAAGAGATTACTGAAGAAACATCAAGAAACATCCACTCACGCTAATCGAGAGCAGCAAAACACATACCAGATTACATCGGATCCGATCCAATTGCGACCCGATCACATTCGAGGTTCAATCATCACATTGACGGATATCACGATTTCATCTGAATATCAAGATAGTATCAAAGCTTCCCTGCAGGAAAAGGAGGAACTTTTACGCGAAATCCACCATTACATCAAGAACAATTTGCAAATTGTATCCAGCCTGACAGGTTTGATGTCTCACAATATTAACGAACAAACCCTTCACACTATCTACGAAGATAGTCAAAACCGCATACAGGCCATGGCTCTGATCCATGACAAACTTTACCAAACGAAAAACCTGGTGAAAATCGAATTTGGAGAATATATCAGCGATTTGGTCTCGCTATTGGCAGTCAGCACAAATGGTGGGTATGGAAATTCAGTATTTAAGGTTGAAGCGGATGAGATCTTCGTTGACATCGATACGGGAATATCCTGTGGCCTGATCCTAAATGAGCTGCTCTCAAACGCTCTCAAACACGCCTTTCCCCATGGAGCTAAGGGGGAAATACGAGTAGCTGCGAGGAAGACTCCCCAAGGTTTGCTGCGCCTGAGCGTCTCAGACAATGGTGTGGGTCTTCCCACTGGATTTGATCTACGGACGAGCCAATCGTTGGGTTTGAAACTCGTCGAGACCTTGAGTCATCAACTTAATGGAGAAATATCAATTTTGCGGCGGGGAGGCGCTACGTTCATACTCGAATGCCCTATTTAAGACGGATTAACAGAGGTTTGGATCGATGGGCTGGCTATTAGATCTTCCGGTAATTTACTCTGCAGCTGGGATCGTTGCGCTAATCGGCGCCTATCTGATCTGGCGAAACGAAAACCGCAACCCGGGGGTCGATACATTAGCACCAATGCTGGTCTTCGCGGCAGTGTGGGTATTCAGCTTAGGATTTAACACAATGAGTACACACCTTTCCACCAAGCTATTGTGGATCAAAATCTCATTTCTCGGTGTGGTATCTCCTGGAACAATTGCGTTTATTTCCATGAATCAGTTTATCCATGGTGATCAATGGCTATCTCGCCGAAGACTCATTCTGCTAAGCCTGATTCCTGCGTTGACCTTCCTCTTGGCACTTACAAATCAATTCCATGGAATCATGTATCAACAATATACCCTGCATCAGCATGGCCCCTACGATGTTGTGACCATGAATTATGGAATTGGATGGTGGATATTTGCAATATACAATGGCGCCCTAATCGCAGTAGGCAGCATGCTACTGGTTTCCTCATTTGGATCATCGTGGTGGATTTTCCCACTTCACAGCAGCAAAATAGCTTTGCTGTTAGGAATGTTTATGCCCGTGGGTACCATTTTCATTCAAGTGTTCAATCCAGAGTTTTTTGATCCCCTCAAACCCATTCCTATTGTGGCCATTTTTTTCGGAATAATAATTGCTTATAGTTTGGAGAATTCTCATCGCAAACAACTAGTCTCTGTATCACAAAATGAAATCTTCGACACTATCGATGATTTCATTTTCGTGACCGATATCCAAAACCGCATGATCGATATGAACGAAAATGCTGAGTGTTTGGTTGGAAAATCGCTAACGAATTCCATTGGGCAGCCGATAAACGAACTACTTCCAGAGATCGATCTAGAGAAACTTGGGCAGGATGGAAGTTGTAGGGTCACTTTAAACCATGCGGGTTCAGTAACCACTCTCGAAACTCAACACATCAAGATGCAAAACTGGGAGGGGAAATCAGTCAATTCGATTTATATTCTTCACGACATCAGCCGGCGCGCCGAAATGGAGAGACAGATCAAAATCTCACTGGAAGAGAAAGAAACTTTACTCAGAGAAATCCATCATCGCGCCAAAAATAATCTTCAGGTGATCTCAAGTATTTTTCGATTGCAATCTGATCTTATCAAGGACCAGGCAATGAGAGAGGCTTTTCTGAATAGCCAGGAGCGCATTCAAGCAATTGCACTGGTGCATGAAAATTTATACCAATCGAAAGGTGTGAATTACATCGATTTTGCCAACTACATTAATGATTTAACAACAAATATCATCAAAATTGAAGAGATTCCACAGCGGAATGTTGCAATAGATATCCAAGTAGAAAAGATCCTTATCCCCTATGATTTGGCGACACCCTGCGGCTTAATTGCTTATGAGATAATCACCAATGCGCTGAAGCATGCATTTCCTTCTAAAACGCGAGGAACAATCCAAGTATTTTGTAAACGACTCTATGATCAACAACTTCTATTGAGAATTCGTGATGATGGTGTTGGTATCCCCCAAGACATGGATATCAATGAAAGCAAAACCCTAGGATTCAAATTGATTGGCGCCCTAGTCAGCCAAATTCAGGGAAATTTGAAAGTAAGTTACCAAGAGGGGACAAGCATAGAAATCGTCTTTCCCATCAATGAGGATCTCTGATGAATTTTCAACATTTGCCCTTTGCGGTTCTCCCAATGTTGATAGCTTTCTTGATTTTGCTTTCCGGCGCATGGCTAAAATGGCGTCGAAGAACACCTCTCAGCGGTATCGATCTTGTGATAGCAGCCAGCGCCCTATGGCTAGCAGCCCTTGCTCTAGAAATTGGGTCAAGTACTTTAGCTGGCAAAATATTTTGGAATCAAATGCAAAATATCGGCGTGATCACTATTCCGTTTGCCTGGTACCTTGGCACACAATCTTTTCAAATCACCGGACAAAAAAACAATCTTTGGCGAAATATATTTTTTGGGGTCTTTACAATCGCAATAGTGCTACACGCTACCAATGAACTGCACGGCTTTGTCTGGACTGACTACCGCATGGATATTGATAATCCCTTTAGCGAATTGATCTTCGAAAATGGAATTGGCCGTTGGCCTCTCATCATCATTTCCTATTCTCTCATTGCTCTTAGTCTGAGTCCATTTATCAAAACAGCGTTTGCTTCTCGGAATCTTTTTGGGAAACAGGCAATCCTGCTGATTATTTCAGCCACTCTCCCAATTATTGGGTCTGTCTTCGATATTCTTGATATCAGGGTTATCCCCACGCTTGAACTGGCTCCGATCGCGATCGCAATAGGTGTCTTACTTAATGTCGGTCTCGAAAGACAGCTCCAGGTTGGAGATATGATCCCAGTCGTTCGCAAGACGATTATTGAAAACATTCACGATGGCATCATCGTGCTTGACTCCGAGGATCGCATTTTGGGACATAATCCGTCAGTCACTAAAAATATACTGCAAAAGAGAGACAATTTGATCGGTCAAGATTTTGCAGCAATTTGGAATCAGGCATTTGATATCCCCTGGGCAATAGCCAGAGAACGATTGGCAACACCCCTCAATACCACAACAACCACAAGAGATACGAGTAGGTTCACTTACGAAGTGACTTCCAAATCTATACAATTAATGCCTAAACATATTCGAGGCTCGATCGTATTCCTCCACGATATCACACCTTCTACAGCCTATGAGCATAGGATCAAAAACTCTCTCGATGAGAAGGAGAGATTGCTCCAAGATATCCACCACTATATTCGGAATAATCTGCAAATCGTATCAAGTCTGGTTGGCCTATTATCTTATCAGATCAACGAACAAGATCTGCAAAATATATATCACGAAAGCCAAAATCGAATTCAAGCGATGGCAATGATTCATGACAAACTTTACCAAACGAAAAATCTCGTTGAAATCGAATTTGGTGAGTATATAAAGGAATTAGCAGAATTATTAGTCAGCAGCCACAGAATCGGAGCGGAGAAAACACGCCTATGTGTAGAATCAGATCAGATCGTTGTTGATATCGATACCGGCATTTCCTGTGGATTGATTCTCAATGAACTCATCTCCAATTCCCTCAAACACGCATTTCCAGAGGATTTGAAGGGAGAGATTCGAGTTGTTTTGAGAGAAATTCCTCCTAACTTGCTACAAATGAGTGTCGCAGATAATGGGGTTGGCTTACCAGAAGATTTTGATCTTAATTCAAGCCATTCACTGGGACTAAAGCTAGTTCAGGCGTTAGCCGCGCAACTTCAAGGAAATATTCAATTTGATCGGAGTAGCCAATCAAAATTTACCCTTGAATGCCCCCTATCTTAAAATAAAAATACAGAAGAATTATTCGCTCCCAAATGAGGTCAATCGCCACCAAAGATTAACTTCTCTTCAGCCATTAAGATATCGGGGGAATCCCAACCCTTTTGATCCATCAGTTCGATGAACGCTCGTCGGAAAAGTAGTTTTACATTTACAGAGGCCTCAAACACATCAGAGACCTTTGAGGTCTGGAAGACATAACTCGTGGTATCGCTATCCATGGCGGGGATGCGATTGTCGCTCAAAATGCGTGTGGGGTTCCAATAAGCTCCTGTGGGGGTAACTTCCGTCCACATCTCCTGTAAGATCTTGGCATAGGCTGTGCCGGGGGCTCCAGCGTAGTAACCCTCATCAAGGTCACCCACCCCACCCCACAGGGGGACCGTTGGGCCGTCCACCTGAGGTAATAGATTCCCTTCGGGATCGGTCGCACCCACGATCAAGATCATATGTCTCAACGGGCTGTCCGTGGGTACATGATGACCGGTTCTATCGTTAGTGATCGTGACATCGACAACGAGCTGCTCATCCTGGATTTGGGCAGCCACATCCAGAGTGACTGCATTTTGCAACAGATCTTCGTCGGCGGCGCCCGACATGCGGTGGCTGAAGATGGTCTCAGCGGCGCGTTGCAAACCGCCTTTCTCAGAACGAGCAAATTGAGTTATTCCCAAGGATGGCATGTGACAATCCTGGCAAGTCTGACCTGTGTCTGGGTCGCTGTAAGAGCTTTCCAGCCACTCCCCAAAGGAATTGTAAACCAATGTATCCCAAAAGACGCCAAAGTGGCAGGGGGCGCAGATCTGGCTCTCAGTCTGTAAAGCTGAGAACGTATCCTCACCCGGAGCTACATCATCGAAAGGACCGGCGAAAAACTGGTGTCCATCAGGCGGGCGCCGAAACTCAAACGATAGTACACCAGGCATGTTGCGAAATGGCAAGCCACTTTGATCCAGTCGGACATCCCAAATCTTGTGGCAGAAATCGCAGGGCACGCCCTCGGCCGCGACGCCGCTCACGGTAGTAGGGTCCACGCCATAAGGATTATTCACCGAAGCTGCGGGGGTGTGGCAGGCGGCGCAATTGCCGGCCGTCTCGGGGAAGTCGAGTTTATAACCGGGACCATAATAGGGCTTGTTGGGATCGGGACGCAGGGGGAAGGTGCCGTAATCACGGCTAGTGCCATAGCGCGTGGGAGGGCTTTGCTTCCCAGCTATATCTTGACCCAGGTACATGGTCAGGAAGCGTGGGTTGGTGGCGGATTGGGAATGAGCGTCTAGCAGCCACTCGTCGACGGGTAGGGTGAATTCAAGATCCGTACCGGCAGCGCTGTGGCACTCAGCGCAACCCTGGTTTTCCCCTTGACCCAGATGATACTGAGAAGGAAGCCACTCATACTCTGGGTTGTCTTCATTCGTATGCGCGTGAAGATGAATTTCGATATCCTCATCTCCTGGTGAGGCTTCGACACCCACGATGTAATAACCTGAGGCCCAAGCGGTAATAAACAGAGGCCCTTCAGCCAATAAATCCGTCAGCATGAAGCAGCCTTTCTCATCCGTGATGGTATAGTTATCAGTTGCTTGCACACGCACAACAGCACCTGAGACAGTGCTAGTTTCATCGAGGACGACACCCGAGATCGTACCCGACCCTGGCATTGCTGCAAGCGCAACACTTAACGGCGTCTTTTGGCAGGCTGCTAGTAAAGCTACAACCAACACGAAAAAACTAATTCTCGAGAGGGATATATTGAACGAGAGCATATTTTCTACTCCGATTAGAAGATTTCATATTTCGTCGCCACCACCAACCAAAAAGTAACAACCGCAAAGATTTATGGTGCAATTCCGTTCAAATCTAGCCGAAAGACCCCGCCACCATCCGTGCCAACGTATATAAGCTGCCCATCGTGCGATATCGCCAAACCCAAGACAGCTCGGTTGCTCAAACCTTGATTGATCTTCAGCCAGTGGTGGCCGCCATCGTTGCTACGGTATATACCACTTAAGGTATCACTGATGTAGATCACCTGCGGGTTTTGCGGATCGAATTCGATATCATGGATCGCGCTATTCGGCTCTAACCCGGCCGTGGCCTGCACCCAGGTTTCACCACCGTCAGCGCTCAGGTAGATACCTGTAGGCTCGACTGCTGCGATGACCTTATGTGATTCAGCTGGGCTGACGGATACCGCTCGGACGCGATCTCCGCTGGGCAGCTGGTCGAGTTTCTCCCAGGTTTCGCCACCATTGAGGCTCTTATAAAGACCATCTTCCGTGGCAGCGTAAACCTGCTTGGCATCGTCCGGAGAAACGGCCACATCATAAACTGGGAGCTCATCCAGAACAGCATCTATGGCGCGTTGCCAGTTTCTTCCGCCATCACGAGAAACGACCACCCCAAAACCGACATCGCAGGGTGTTGGCTCGCGCATTCGAATGCAGCCATCGCCAGCAATACCGGCGTAGACAATGGTTGGATTTGATGGCGCAAATAGGATCGTGCTGAAAGCTCCTTCGCCGCCGATTTGTTCTACGGACGTTCGCACATGCCAGCTTTGACCTCCATCATCCGATTCGAGCATCGCGCCATGACCGCCCAACAGATGACCCTGACGAGCCGGGTCCGCAGCGATGGTCATCCACTCTAGGCCAGGTACACCCTCAGAATCGACGAGATAGAAAGCTCCTTGCCAGCTCGTACCACCATCAGCGCTGGACCAGGGTCCACTGCGCCCCGCAGCGTAGATCCGCGCTGAATCGCTAGCATCGATCGCCACCCGAATCACCTGAGCACCGGTATAGCCCCGGCTGGCATTTACCCAGGTACGACCGCCATCTTCACTGAGGAAGTTGCCTCCGTTGTAATTGTTAGCAAAGACCCGATTGGTATCACGTGGGTCGCACTGCATATCTATGGGCCAGCCTGTGACCACTCCAGGAGGGCCCCAACCATCAGTGCCTCCGGCAACCAGTTCCCAAGTCAATCCAGCATCTTCGGTGCGATAGACTGCCAATTCGCTGCCTGCGTAACCTATGTTTGGATCAGAAGGACATAGCTCGACAGAGGTAAATGCTTCACCGACTCGATCCAAAGGCGGTATGAGCACCTGAGTCCAGTTTTCACCGCCATTCGTGGTGCGATAGATCCCAGCGGGACTTAGCTCATTTCTAATCAAGTGTTCTGCTGCTGGCCCGGGGATCAAGTGTCCGGCTGCAGCCAACAAAATGTCGGGCTTCGCAGGATGCATGAACAGGCTGCCAATGTAGAGCATATCCAGACCGTTTTCCTTCCCCAAAACACGCCAGGTCTGGCCGCCATCATTGGATTTAAGTACTCCTAAACCACCGAAGGGCTCTTCATCCATCTCCGGGTTTGCACTCTCGCCAACAGCACCCCGGTCGAAGATTCCTGTAGAAACGTAGAGGATGTTCGGATCACGAGGGTCAACCCAAAGGTAGCGCGCCAGGCTGGATGGGATTCCCCCGTCCCAGAGCACATCCCAATGTTCACCTCCATCAACAGTCTTATACACCACACCGCCGGTTCCCATTCCCCATACAGCACCCCCTGTGATCGCATCATGGGTCTCACCCATAGCATAAACTATATCCGACGAACGCGGATCAACTGTGAAGCCCCGGAAACTTAGGCCGCCATACTCAATTGTGATGCCGTAATCCTTTTGCTCCCAGGTAAGACCACCATCTACCGATTTGTAGACATGACCACTCCAATCTGTTCCCGCCCAGAGGATCTGGGGGTTGTGTGGGTCAACAGTCAGACTGAAAATTGGGATCGCATCGCCGGTAACCCCGCCCTGGCCCGGAATGCCGACATTGCTGGGCAACCAGGACAGGCCGTTATCCGCGCTTACGTGTACTCCGGCGAAATTATCGGTGACATACCATGTATTGGGATCAGCAAAATTGAAGCGGATATCATAGCCCAAGCCACCGGGCGGACCGCCCAGTCGGATCCAGTTTTCAGCCTGAGATGAAAGGTCGCTGGTAGCAGGCAGTGCTTCTTCATCTGACGATGATATCGCTTCGGTGTGAGACGTAACTCCCTCGTCAAAGGTAATCGATAATTCGTCAAGCTGGAGTTCTCCGGCCTCGAGAGCCTCAAAACTGATCCCGCCTGGTGGGAGAGGATTGGGGTCGTTAGCCTCCAAGACAGTTTCATCATTCAGCGCTACACGAAAATTTCCACCAGATGCCATCAGTGTCACTATATACCATGCTGCTTCATGATGAGAGTGCTGTGATGTGCCCAACTCAATCACCTGGCCCCCGGCTTCCCGATCCAGGCGTATGAATTCTTGGCCAAAGATAAGATGATATGCGCCTGATTCACTGGTATTGAAGTTTAGAAAAAAATCACCTTGCCCATATGAGCGTAAAGTTGTCGTGAGTGTATAATCAGCACCCCACTCCCCATGAATGACTGCGAAGTTCCCCGCTTCAATGTGCAAGATGCCCTCATCGGCAAATACTCTGGGAGAATGATCCCAACCAGGAAGGGCTGGATCATCGAAGTTGTCCGAGAATCCAGTCCCCTGAGCATAGGTAAGCGACAGAGGGACAACCATCCATAAAACAAACAAAGATCGGATAATGCGATAACGGTGACGCAACATGATAATTCCTCCAATAGAGTCAGAGTCATATAGCGAATATTTGACACATCAGCATCAAACTCTCAGCAATTGACAAATCCTGCGCCATCGAAGGGGCCGTGTTTCGATCCAAGGACAGCGATGTTGCGCCCAGATCAACAATGACCTCTACTTCTCCCACTACAATGATTATATCTCATTGGTCACATAGATCTCGCAACTAAAAAGGAGTTCCCGTGGTAAGGTACCGCATTTGGGGGTAGGGGGCATGCTCCGCACACCCCCTACCCCCAAATGTGAAGTCTCTCACAGGAATTCCCATTGAACCAAAATGGATTTATGGCGTACCCAAGCGGAAAACGCCACCGCCTGTGGTCGCTACATAGAGAACACTACCGTCTGCAGACAATGCCAGGCTAACCGCAGCCCGAGTCAGTAGCCCATCATTGATGGCCATCCAGGTAGCGCCACTATCCGTTGATACATACACACCGCTATCAGGAGTCGCTGCATATAACTCGCCTGGATTTGCAGGATCAGCGACGATATCGAGCACGCTGGTTTCTGGATTCATTCCTGAAGAAGAGCCCGTCCAACTAATGCCGCCGTCCTGGCTGACCATCACACCGCCGCGCTGAAACCCAGCGTAGAGTCTATTTGGGTTTTGCGGGTCCACCGCCAACGCCGTCATGGCCGCTCCGGGGATATCGGGATCGGGGTCAACCGGTTGTATGCCAGCGGCGATCTGGGATGTAATTAATACCCAAGTCTCGCCATCATCCGTGGATTTATATAGATCACCAGGATAGACAGAAACATAAACAACACCGTCATGCGCAAAGGCCAGGTCAGTCGCCAAACCAGTGATCAGATTCGACATTTTCCAGGACCGGCCACCATCATCAGAGAAAATCACACCACGCCCTTCACCGCACGAGTCTTGTATATCACATTCGACTTCACCCTGGATACCGATCACTCGTCCGGGTTTTACAGGAGAATAAGCAGCCTTCTTCATCAGGTCCCATTCGAAGAAACCTTTCTCCTCACCAATATTTGGTTCAGCCTCGTTCCATGTGAGACCGCCATCATGCGAAATTTTTGGAACCGGTCCTGCATCTCCAATTACGGCAATCAAATGGGATGAATCCTGTGGATCAACCGCAATCGCATAGGCCTCCATGGCGCGCGCCACACCGTGCGACATCCCCAGCCAGTTTTCACCACCGTCACTGCTGCTGAAAATTCCACTGCGTGCGCTGGCATACACCAGAGATGAATTACTTGGGGAGACAATAATCTGGTGCATCAGCGCGCCGGTGTAGCCTTTGCTGGCGTTGACCCAATTCTGTCCTCCATCAGTGCTCATAAAGTTGCCGCCGCCGTAGTTGTTGACAAATATGCGCATGGGATCGCGCGGATCGCACTGCATATCGATGGGGAAACCGGCGATCTCGTCAGGCGATCCCCACAGGGCGGACCCAGTTTGTCCAGTGTCGCCACTGCCGCCCAACTGCTGCCAGGAATCGCCCCCGTCATCGCTGCGGTAGAAAGCACTCAAGGATGCGGCATAGACCACATTTGGATCGCTCTCGCACATTTCCATGGCGCTGGCGTTGGGCAGATCGAGCACTCGATCCCAGGAATCACCGCCATCCCGGGTTCGATAAATGGCACCAATGGGATATCCCAAAGCCCACATGTAGGGATCGTTCCCGGCTGCGCCGATGAGAATCTCCGGGTTCTCAGGGTGCATGGCCAAGCTACCAAAATAAAGTTCATCAGTCCGGATACCGTTGTTCACACCCAATACTTCCCAGGTAGCGCCCCCATCAAGACTGCGCAGAATACCTACGCCGCCCGGCTCGATGGTGTCGGGATTGCTGTTGGCTGCCTCACGGTCGAAGATGCCCGTAGAAACATAAAGTAGATTATGATCTTCAGGATGGATCCATATATACCGGGTCAGGTTATCGCCGTACCAGATGCGCGTCCAATTCTGGCCGCCATCGGTAGTTTTGTAAACCGCTCCCTTTGTCATGTCCAACCCCAAACCCGGCAGCGGCTCCCCGTTCCATTCATGGCTGGGAATCTCTCCTCCCAGGTACACCACATTCGAGTTGCCTGGCTCAACGGTGAAGCCGCGGATGGTAAACGTTCTTTCCTGGATGCCATTGCTCATCGAGCGCCAGGTACCGCCAGCATCATCACTGCGGAAGACACCGCCCCCAAACTGCGTCCCCGCCCAAAGGGTATCCGGGTTATTGGGATCAATCGTCAGGCTGAAAACAGGAATCCCGTCATTGGAGGGCCCAACGCGGGCAGTGATGCCGTTGTTAATTGGGAACCAGTTCTTCCCGCCATCCAGGCTCTTGAATGCGCCCGCCCAGGCGTCGGTAACGTACATCACATCGGGGTTGCGCGGATCCTTGCGGATATCGTAGCCCAGTCCGCCAATCGGCCCACCAGTGTGGACCCAGGGCAGGTTTTGGTACGCCGGAGCGCCTGGAACCGACGTGACGACCTCAGTGGTGATTTCTGTACTTTGGGTTTCTGCTGTCTCAAAAGGGATCAGAGAAACCTGATCTATCTCGACAGTCATTTCTCCCAAGGTTTCAAAAGCCAAACCCCCTGAGGTCAGCGGATTGGTCTCTTCGAACGATAGGGTCCCCAATCCTTGAATAGTTATCAGTAATTTCCCTGATTGGGTTTCAAGGATCAGTTCATGCCAATTTTCAGAATTCAGATAAGCATCCACCGCGGCCAATTCATCCACGCGTCCTTGAGACTCGCGCTGAAGAACCATGTGCAGGGTATCAAACAAAAGATGATAGGCACCTTGATCCCCAGAGTGAAAACTGATCACGAATGCACCACCGCCGCTGATGCGGAAGCGAACGCTCAATGTGTAATCAGCCCAGGTTCCATGGCGGCTGGCAAAGTTGCTTGGCTGGATGCGTAGCACACCATCCTCGACGGTCACACCAGGGGTATGATCCCAACCGGGCATAGCAGGATCATCGAAAGTTTCTGTCAAGCCATTTTCTTGAGCAAAAGCCCAAAACGAGATACTCATTAGAAGAGTGCCAAAAGCAAAAAGGCATACGATAATTGATTTACGAGTCATGACGTCACCTCTCAAAATACGATAACAAAAAAATCAAGCTACTTCGAAGGAGTCCCCAGCCTAAAAACACCAGCGCCATCCGTGGCCGCGTAGAGAATGCTGCCATCTGTGGAGAGAGCCAGGCCAACTACGGAGCGATTGCTCAACCCTTCGTTGATCGCCTGCCACATTCCTCCGCCATCCATGGAGATGAAGACGCCGCTATCTTTTGTTGCTGCGTAAACGATGTTTGGACTGGTAGGGTCGATAGCAAAGTCGCTCACTGAAGCTTCTGGTGCCATGCCAGCCGAGGTCGCACGCCAGGTCTGGCCGCCATCGCTGCTGACCATCACGCCACCTTTCTTGAATCCGGCATACAGTATCTTCGAGTTCTTCGGATCGACCGCCAACGCCCAGATTTTTACCCTGGAAGGACCCGATGAGTCGTCATCAGCTCCTGATGGTAGGTTCTCGGCAACCTGTTCCCAGGATACCCCAGCGTCGTAGGAGCGATAAACACTACCCGGAAAAACGGCGGCATACACCACATTCGCATCCTTTGGGAATACTGCCAAATCCATGATATTTCCACTTGAGAGACTGGTTTGCGACCAGGTCTGACCGCCATCGCGCGAGACGATCACACCTCTTCCCTGGTTATTTACACAAATATCCTCATCTAGGCAGCCAAAATTGCTTGCAGCAGCATACACTATATTAGGGTTAGAAGGTGAGAAGACAATCTTTGTAACCATCTCGCGCGCATCATGATCTGCTCCAGTAAAAATCCCGGTATCGATCTCCTGCCAGGAAACGCCGCCATCATAACTGCTCAAGGGATTTGGACCAATATCCATTACCGTTGCCAAAATATGCCGCGAATCCCCAGGATCAACTGCAATAACATGCGCCTCCAAGGCACGCGCTGCCCCGTTGGCCAGACCGTGCCAGGTAACACCGGCATCTGAGCTCGCGAAAATTGCGCTGCGCACGGTGACATAAACCTGAGACGGATTCTGTGGATCGATAGCGATCTGTCGAGTATGTGCACCTGTGTAGCCCGCGCTGGATATCACCCAGGTTGCCCCACCATCCTCGCTAAGGAAATTACCACCACCATAGTTGTTGATAAAGATACGGTTGGGGTCACGCGGATCGCATTGCAAATCAATGGGGAAGCCAACGATTATTCCCGACGGCCCCCACAACTCACCAGTTCGCTGCTCCCAGGTGCGGCCGCCATCCTCGCTGCGAAAAAAGCCGCTGACCGCACCAGCATAGGCAACATTTGGGTTGCTTTCACAATATTCCACCGCGCTGAAGTTATGACCATCAAGCACTTCCACCCAAGAATCACCGCCATCTTCCGTGAAATAAATTCCACCCATGGGCCGTCCCAGATAGGTGGCATATGGATCGTTGCCGGCTGCGGCTAACAAGTTATCTGGATTGGTGGGATGCATGAACAGGCTGCCAATATACAGGTCATCGGGGTGGAATCCGCGCTCTACACCGAGTAATTCCCAGGCTTGTCCTGAGCTTGTCGAAGGATCACCGCCATTGAGGTTGCGCAGCACGCCTACACCGCCAGGGTCGCCTGCATCCAAGTTGCTATTCGCGGCCAGACGATCAAAGATACCGGTGGAAACGAAGAGCAAATCGGGATTGTCAGGATGAATCCAGATATAACGTGCCAGATTGTCACCTTCCCAAATCCGACTCCAGTTCTGGCCCGCATCGACAGTTTTATAGACCACGCCTTTGGTCAAATCAAAACCCAGGTCAGATTTGGTTTCGCCCCCAAACCACTCCCAACTGGAAATCTCACCCGCTAGATAAACAACCTCTGAATTACCCGGCTCAACTGTGAAGCCGCGCACATTGAGTCCGCGTTCGGTTATCCCATTTCTCATTTTGGTCCATGTGTCCCCACCATCATCGCTACGGAATACACCACTTGAACCACTGGTGCCCACCCATATACGATCAATGTTATTTGGGTCAATTGTCAGGCAAAAGACAGGGACACCATCATTCGAATCGCCGATACGGGTTGTGATGCCTTCATTAATTGAGAACCAGGTCGCCCCACCATCCACACTCTTGAATGCTCCAGCCCCATCATCAGTCACATACATCACGTCGGGATTGTCTGGAAGCATACGCACATCGTAACCCAGCCCACCAATAGGGCCGCCAGTAGATATCCAGGGCAATGAAGCATGGCGTTCATTTGCTGGAGACGAGGGCTCGGATGACTCCCGATCTGTCACCGAAAAATCATCGACATCGATGCTAGCTTCACCTGGAACAGCGAGGCTAATACGTCCTTCCAGAAGGGGATCAGCATCAGAATGAGTCAGCAATGTCACGCCATCGAGTGAAATCGTATGTTTATCACCAAAAACAGTGATTACGAGCTGCATCCATTCATGTGCTCCAATAAGATTAGGAGGCAGGGTTTCAAAGGCCAGATCCTTCACTTCAACGCCGGTTTCACGCTGCAAAAGCATGCGTTCGGCATTGAACAATACATGATAAGCTCCAGCATCGCTGAAGCGATAACTGAGTTTTAATTCACCGCCAGAAGAGCTACGCAAGCGAAAACTGAGCTTCAAATCGCCAAAATCAGTGTTGTAGGTGGCGGAGCCGCCCGTCTCAATTCGCAGCACACCATCCACAACACTCACACCTGAAGTTATCTCCCACCCGGGCAAATTGGGGTCATCGAACGTGTCAGAAAAATCCCCTTCCTGGGCGCGGCCAAATCCAAGGGGTATTACCAATAGCCCGAGCAGTAAGAGAAATAATCTGATCTTTGATTTCGTGTTCATGGGCAACTTGATCTTTATTGACCAGCTACATGGAAAGTATTCCCATTGAAATAAATATAGTGCGCCGTTGGATGGTCCGGGTCATCGACGAGTAGTGTCAGGGTATACACTTCGTATTCAGGAGAGAAGTTGGGATAATCTTTCATCAGCGCTCGGCGGTCGATCTCAATATCTGCAATACCATCTTGGACTTCAACTTCCCCCATTTCTAGGATAAATCCAGGCATGTGCAAGGTGTAGTAGGCAGAAGTGCCATCTGGCGCATCGCTTTCGATCTGAACCCGTATCGCTGAACGGGAGTCGCCCGGCATGTTCACACTCGCTGGAGGCAGTGAAATGTCTGGGGAAACAGCATACACCTCGAAGGTCGAGTCGAAGGTCCCCATGATCGCAGAGAGAGGCTCGCGGTAGCCGAATTCGCTCATTACTCTCTCCCCATCAGCGATGATCGGCGGATCAGGCGCAGCGCCCGTAGAAGGCACCACCGCATCATGGATCAGCGTCAGGTGGATGCGATAACGCCCTGGCTGGTCAACTACAAAGGTGCGCCCTTCGTCTGAGACGTATCCCACCGGCGTGGCCTGCCCCTCCCATAAAACTATACTCCCATCAGGCTTTGTGATCGTGACCTTATATTTGGTATCCAACGTCGGCCACATGATGCCACTGAAGGCAAAGGTGTCTCCTACTTCCATGATCGAGCCGGGTTGGACGCTGGACGGGGTCAGGAACAAATCCACATCCCGGCCTTTGAGCTCCAGGATAGGGCCGCAATTTGGCGTTCCACCTGCAGCACCCTGGAAAGGCGGGCAGGTACGCTGGCCCAGATCGGTCAGCTCAGGAATGGTGACATCCATAGCGGCGTAGTATGCGTAGGCAACCCCTTCCGGACCCTTGTGGACTGCCCCTCCGAAAAGCAGCTTGATGTCGTGGACCAAATCGCCGTCGGGGGGCATGCCGTGCTGCTGGTTATAGTTATCGCTAGTGTACCAGTGCATATGGGCGGTTTCATTTTGCAGCACACGCTGCTGGATGCTCTCGCCGACCCGCTGGGCGCTCTCGTACCAGTACTCCCAAACCGTGGCGTCCTCGGGATATTGATAGACATCGCGGCCAGTTTCCGACCAGGACAAGAGCGGCCTCCGTTCATCGTCATGCGTGCGCTCGCTCGTAAGTCCATCAGGATCGCTTACGAATACCGATGGGCGCTGCTGGTTGGTGGTGTCGGCGAACCAGACGATATCCCCACGGAAGATGGGGAACAAGTTGACATTGGAGCCCCCGCAAGATTCCTCGCCGCATCCGCCGTGGATGACGTTATTGAAATACCAGCGCATGCCGCGCTCCTGGGTATCACCATGAAGAGTGAAGGAGGTGTCAGGCTCTGCGACGACCGAGGCAGCAGTGCGCGCCGCCATCCAGAGATCGCCATTCGCGTCGACATGTTGCGCTAACACATCGACACGATATTCCCCAGGCTCATCGAAGACGAAAGGCTCTTCCCCAGGATGGAAATAACCAAAACGGTTCGCCCTTCCTGTGATGGTGTGTACAACCTCTCTATCCTTATCACTATATGGAAAATACCTGATGATCATCTCGATATCTGCCGGACGTGGCGGAAAGACCTGCAGCGTTGGCGTGTACGCATCTCCCACCATCATGGGTGTGCCCATAAAGACCCCCATATCGATATCCAAAGCTTGGGCAACGTAAACCTGGTACGTTCCGCCTCCCTGATAGATATTGCCCCAGATATCCGACACCAGCCCATCGATTTGAATGGAATAAAGGCCATCCTCTGGAAAAATATAAACAAAACTATCATCACCGGTTGTCATTCCGTAAGTGCGGTTTGGTCCTGCGAAGGAGTGGTTGGCACCTGGCCTCTGATAGAAGATGCCGCCGTGGTTGAACGATAGGGCAACAACCGATTGCCGGAGCGCTTCCGTATCCAAGGTTTCTATATCTCCATTGGGATGGGTGATGGAAACCAACATACGACTGCTTGCTGGGTCTAAGGGTATCAAGGGGCTGGCGGGCAAGAAGCCCCGGAAAGGAGCCGCGCTGATTGAGGGCAGCCAGGGCTCCAATCGATAGGGAACTTGAGCGCCGCTGACCCGGTCCAAACGCGGCAGGATCATCCACGTCGGAGTCAGGTTGACACGCGTATCAAAGGCGAAATCGTCCTTAAGTTCAGTGGGCACGATACCCCGAGCGCCTCCTGCTCCCAGAGAGGCGGTCTCGGCAAAAAGAACCCAGGGGAGATACGGCGTAGCCGGATCCCCGACCTCGAACACTGGCCCATAGAGACCCTGATCGTTCAGTGCAGGCTCGAACTCTTGGGAGAAGAAGGGGTTCTGGGCAATAAACGGCCAGGTTTCTCCATTATCCCAACCCCCGAGGATTACCCTAATCCGGTACCAGCCATCAGCCAAATTAGCCATGAAGTCTGGGAGATCATACGTTAGGTCGTAATCAGACTGGCCCTCCAGGCACTCGCGGTTCTCCAAATACAACACATCCGCATCCAACCAGTAATAGCGTGACTCGACCATGAACCCAGTGGTGGTAACTGGCACACCTTGCGTGCCGGTATCATGCACCGCCCGAGGGCTTCCCTGATCATCAAAGAGTCGCTCGATCTTCAACGCTGGTCGCAAACACGCGTGTTTTTCCAAGCCGCGAATGGTGATATCAACACGCGAGAAATCTCCTTGGGCGCGCCAGAAATTGCGGCGGATGGTATAAGCATTATGCTCGCCTTGGATACGCTCCCGTCCATTTGGCAGCGCACCAAAGGCTACGAATTTTTCCCCTTGCTGGGGGATATTTACCAGAACGCCATCCCCATGAGAGTTTTGATGACACAGGCCGCCTTCTTCGTCCGGGTGGCGCGGTCCCCCTTCGATCCAGGCTGGCGCAATATAGAGGGTCACACCAGGGGGCGCGTATACTTGACCAATAAAGGACCCATCGTCATTCAAACGCGTGCACCCCTCGCTGCCGACTTCCATCCCCGCCAGAGATACCCAATTGAATTGCAGGCTATCGGCTTCAGTAGGCACAGCGCCAGGACCGCCTTCTACGATAACAAATCCATCTTCGTCTGGAGTAGAGATTGTTATAAGGTCGAGATCAGGGGGGTTCATGGAGGTGTAGGGGAGTACGTCGCCGGGTTGGGGTTGGGTTTGTGATGTTGATTCTTCTAGATCTTGGGATTCTGAAATATCATCCTCTAGCAAGTTATCATCAGAATTGGGCCCACCACGATTATCAGCTTCGACAGCGTTTTCAGCTGAGACAGGTTTTGCAATTGCAGTTGGCAAATTACAGGAGATGAAGATAATTACGAGAAATAAGGAGAATTGCATTTTTTTATGCATGGGTACTCGATTTTTTGCTGCTCACTCTGGATGCCAAATCCAGACATCTAACGGATCTGGCCATCCTGCTGTAGCTACTAGAGAAGCTTCCTCACATCATCAACTGGAATTATGCAAGACTCGTCCGTCAGATAAAAATGCGCACTTGACCAGATATAAGATTCCGGTGAGTCGCTCAAATTCCAATGCGGCTGGCAAGGATTGTTGTGAATACATTCCATTTTTTGGAGTACAAATTCTTTCGTCAACACATCTTTTGCAAGGTAACCGTCTTCCCAAACCTTGAAGGGTTGCTTTTCCGGGCGTTTAACTTTATTAGCCAATACCTTCAATAACTCAAACTGATCAGTTACTTCAAGATGTCTGAGCAATCTATCCGATGTATGTTTCTTGTAATCTCTCATCCGGCATCCAATGGATCATCTTCAGAAAACTGCGCGATCAAGTGAATATGGTTTGGCATGACAACGAAACAAAATAATCTTAAGCGTATTCTGAGTCGGTAAGCATCAAATACATCTACCAGAGGGCGCATGAAAATGTCATCTTTGAAGAGATGGATTTGATCTACACATCCTGTAGTAATGAAGTAAAGGTGCTCTGGCTGGAAATCTGGACGCCAACTTGTCATAATATCACCATACAGTTTTCATCAATTCGTTGGATTTGGTTATCCAATGAGAGTATCTTTCGCTCAGCCTGGATTGACAAATCCAGGCTATTCCCTGCTTCGGATTTGGCAATCCGAAGCGAGCGCAATTATCTTTTATTGATAATCCCACAATAGCAATCAAGGCTAAGGTATTGCCAGCATAAACACAACCAACGCACCCAACTCAGCCTCGCTCAAATGCGATGTGACACCGTGTTCATCGTGGGGGTTGGCCGCTGTGAGTACATCCATCAACGTCTCAGCACTGCCATCGTGCATGTAGGGTGCGCTGCGGTAGAGTGCGCGCAGCGTAGGCGTGTCGAACTCGGGACCTAGTTGCTCGGTAAGGGCACCGCCGCTGCCCACATCGTGAACCTGAAAATCGGTGTAATACGGCGCGGGATGACACTCTACACAACCAACATCCAGATCGTTGAATATCTCCTCGCCATGGATAGCAACTTCGGGTTCGTACTTGCCGATGTGGGGATTAGGTGTGTACGCCAGGGAATCAATGAAGGCGGCCAAACAATCCAGGTCGAACGAGCGACCAGAGTTGGGTTCAGCCAGGGTATCATGAATTCCTTCCCCTAAGTACCCCTCCCCAAACTGTTCTTGGGTGATGGCGAATTCAGAGTCGGCCGATTCATCCCATTCCGCTGACCATCGCAACGGGTAAGTACCCACCATGCCCAGCAAGCTGGTTGTGTTGCGCGGCCCAGCGAAATCGAAAAGCCAGGTGCGCCCATCATGCTCCCCCTCCCAATGGCAGGTATTGCAGCTCATCCACTGGTCACGCGACAATTCCGGATCGTTGCTGGAGTGGAAAATCTGCTTGCCGCGCAAAAGTGCAGGGGGCAAGGGAATGTCGGTTACCTTTACTGTATCAATGACTTCATTGGTAAGAGTGTTGATCACTGAGACTGTGCCCCCTAGCGTGTTATTCACATAAGCTCGTGTACCATACGCAGGGATAGCAATCCCGCGCGGATTATCTCCTACCTCGATATGTGCAACAGACAACGTGGTGCGAAGATCAATCACTGAGACATCGTTACTGGCAGCATTGACCACATACAAGATCTGACCATCAGGCATGAAAGCAGCATCGTAGGGCAGACCCACAGGTTGATCAGATTCGGGAAGGGAGATCGTCTGCCGGGGGACTACATGCCCGGCTTCCAGGTCTACCACGGTGATCAGGGCAAAAACTGTCGTATCGAAGGCTATCTCCTGGTTGGTGCTGTTGGAGCGTGTCATGGGTAGATAGGCCAGATGGCCCTGGGAGTTATGAGGATGCAGTATGATGGATTGGGAAAGGTTGGCATCCGGCCAGGTGCTGAGGGTTTCGCTCACCTCGGCCATCTCGGTGTCGATCACGCTGATCTGGCCCGTCAGCAAATGCGTGACATACAGGCTGCCCCCATCATCACTGATTGCCAATCCATTGGGACGATCAGCGACGGAGATGGATGTAATCAACTCATGATTGGCAATATCCACTACCGCAACATGATCGCTCTCTTCGCAGGCTGCATACGCGATTTCGGCATTGGGGTGGATCACCACACCCCACGGCAAATGACCCACACGGACTTCCGCACGAACAGCATATGTCTTCAAATCGATGATGCTGACCGTCCCAGAAGCCCGGTTGGTAGTGACGGCAACATTTCCAGCGTCATCGACGGCTACAGTGCGCGGGTCAACACCAACGGGGATTTCAGCCATCATCTCAACCTCAGCATCCCCAGCGAATGTCTTCAAAACAGATATCGAATTCGAATCCGGGTTCACAACCAGCAGGAAATCCCCATCAGGTGTGACAGCAACGGCCGAACTGGAGCGTTTGGGGAATTTGGCGACTTCGTTCGTTCCATGGACGCGCTTCACATCAATCATCAGCAGTCCGCAAACCAACAGCATCAATATGCCCGCGATTGCCCTTTGAAAATTTTTTCTATGTGCCGTCATGGCGTCGCTCCAATCTGAACTATTTCGCTCTCCATAACCAGTTCATCCATGTCCCAGCCGTATCGGTCCGCGATTGGCTGGTACAGGCGGCGGAACAGGAGATTCACTGAGATTTCCGTCGGTTTATCTGAAGTCTGAAAGACATACGCCGTCGTATCGGATTCAAAAGCCGCCAACCGATTATCACTTTCGATTAGAGCTTGCTTCCAGTAGCTGACTACCGGGAAATCTCCAGTCTCGACGTCACGCAAAATTTTGGCATACCCTGTTCCTGGGATCCCTGCATAATTTCCTCCCCACGCAGGTATTGTAGAACCTTCAGCAAAAACTAAAGGATCGCCATTTTCATCCAGTGCTTGAACGATCAGTAGCATATGTCTCCCTGGATGATCCGTGGGAATGTCAT
>CAYTKR010000006.1:0-71072 GCA_964438295.1 uncultured Anaerolineales bacterium | reverse complement strand
TATGGTCGCCATCATCGTTGATTGCAGCATTTGCACGGCCAACGAATACAGCCACGCCAACAGCCACAGCAACCTCAACAGTCACTGCCACTCCCACACCTTCCTCTACCCCTACGATTCCTACGCGAACATCAACCCCTACACCTATCCCAACATCTTCCCATACACCCACTGCTACATCGACGATAACTCTAACTCCAACTATGACACCAACTGAATCAGGGTGTAAAGGTGTGAACATTTCTGGATATTTCGAAGGGACAGAAACAAGATCAGATGGAGACGTCTACACTGTAAAAATGACACTGAGACAAAGCGGGTGTCTCATTTCGGGTGATGTTTCGATCTTCAATAATTCTGAGTTTAGTAATTGGGATTTTTCGAATAATCCAATTGAAAATAGTTGGTTTAAATATGTAGCAGGAGGTACTTCGAGGTATTTACAAATCATCGACTCAGATACACTCGCCGGACAAGATGAGTTTTCCAGATATTCAACAAATACTATATTATCGAGAAAAGAAGTTACGCCAACGCCAATTCCACCAGATGCGGTTGCGGTGCCCTTTGTGGTTGGAAAAGATTTAGAAGAAGCAAAAGCAATTCTCACTGAGGCAGGTTTCAAAATAATGGAAACAGTTGTACAAGATTCGATGACAAGTTTGGGAATCGTTTCTAGTCAAGATCCCATTGCGGGAGAAATGTTGAGTCGCGAAAAACCTGTGCGCATTAACATCTCTGGAGAATATATCAATTTAGGATCATATAGAGATTATGCACATGATGGAGAATGCAAAGATTACGAAATCAATGCAGTAGATGGGGGTAAATATTATTTAAAGTTAGGAAATACAAATGCTGAAAATGGGATATTTACTTGGTCGATTTGGAATAATGACGGCTATTACTATTATTTTGGTATAGAGCTTCAAAACCAGGCAGCTACTACTGATGCTTATTACACTTCTAGCATCTCTGGGCAAGCTTGGATACGTGTTTGTGTGGATAAGAAATGGGAATCAGTTTTTAGCTATACACTTGAGATCTTCAATATCAATATTACTCCATAAGATTATTGACAAATCGCATCGAAATGGGGGAAATATGGTTATAATGTTAAGTTAATCAATTAAAAAATTGATTGATCCAGTTTATTGTTTGATTGAAATAGTTATATGAAGAAACAGACCCGTATACTCGCTATCGCCACCGGCGCATTTTTGCTGTTTGTCCTCCTGATTGTTGGGATTCAATTGATCATCTTCGCTGAATCTGATTTAGTGCGGGAAGCGTCAATATTTGCAGGAGCTTCCCTCGATGCCCCTTATCGGATCGCGATCGATGTGACCCGCGTAGATACCCTGAATGGTGAACTTACCCTGAGAGTAGACATAATTCCTGATGGGCGATATCTCGATGCTCAGGGCCAACTGAGCGAGAAGATCGTTCTGATCATTGAGTCCTTATCGGGCGCCAAACAATTCGTTTTTGAAGAAGGCTCTTCAATAAATCCCTTTACAGCCACAATACAGATACTTGGAAAACCGAGTGATTATCCCTTGGATAGATATTCAGCGTATCTTGCTCTGCGTTTGCATGGACCAGAATCAGACGATGAACAAATACTCCTCTCACCAAGGATTCCATTTATCGTAGCAATTTCGTCAGATATTCCTGGTTATTCGCTAGAATTTGCAGATTTGCTCGACGAAATCAATGATCTGCAAGTAGAACTCGAAGAAGTGCTCTCGAGTGACGAGATGGAAGAAAATATTGGAGAAGAAAAAGACCCAGATGCTGAAGTAATAGAAGAAGATTCCTTGGATGTGGTATCGATCGCTAAAAGTGAAAAAGACCTATCTGATGAGAACTCCTTTGTTGGAATACTGGTTGAGGTTACTCATTCTGGGGTGGTTCTGGCTTTCATCATTTTCTTGATGCTCTTGCAGTGGGTTCTAGCCTTCATTGCCTTCATCATTGCCCTCTCGACTATTATTCAAAAGCGGGATGTCAAGATCATCAATTTCAGCTGGCTGGGAGCCTTGTTGTTCGCCCAAATCGCGCTGCGCAACGCCATGCCAGGCACACCTAAAGTGGGTACATTGGGAGATTCATTATCATTCTTTTGGGTTTTGGGCATAATTACAATTTCTATGTTGGTATTGGTAGGAGTATGGATCTTCCGTGGAGAGTGATTGTGAGGAACGATGATGCAGAGTGATGAAAAAGAAATTGATCAATATTTTGATGAGGTCCCCGAGGAACGGGTAGCAGCACTTAAGCAGCTGCGCCAGCTTTGCCAGGAGGAGTTATCCAACTATGAGGAAAGCATGAAGTATGGCATGCCCAGTTATTCAAAAGACGGCATTGTCGAAGTTGCGTTTGCCAGCCAGAAGAGCTATATTTCATTGTATATCCTCAAAAAGGCAGTGATGGATAAACACCGCCCAGCTTTGGATGGCCTCAATCTTGGCAAGGGTTGCATCCGATACAGCAAGCCAGAAAAGATTGATTTCGATATCGTTCGAGAACTGCTTAAGGATAGTTACCTCTCCGATGCGGAAATTTGCTGAGAAATGGAGATGCAATGTCGATAGAGTTTAAAGTAACTGGATTGATCCCGGCATCCCCTGAAGATGTGTACAAGGCCTGGATGAATTCGGATCAACACGCAAATATGACCGGGAGTCCTGCCAAGATATCAGATCAAGTTGGGGACGAGTTCATGGCTTGGGATGGCTACATCGCAGGGATGAACCTTGAGCTGGAACCGTACTCACGCATTCTTCAAAGCTGGCGCACTACCGAGTTTGATGAAGCTGACCCCGATTCGTTGTTAGAGATCAAATTTGATGTGCACGAGGTTGGGACGTTGGTTACGGTTCGGCATACGAATCTTCCAGATCATGGAATGCAATATCAGCAGGGCTGGATTGATGCATACTTTACACCGATGAAGGCTTACTTTTGATAGAGTATGTTCATCTTGAGCGGGGGCAGATTGTGAGGATTGCGGCAAAGTATCGCGTCGAGATTTGGGGGGGGTGTGAACTGTTGGTGTGAGGGGCCAGTTTTACAAACTATTTACTGAGTCCCAATCAATGCCAAGCTGTAATGAATTTTGATGATGCATTGAAATTAATAGTGGGGGAAAACGACAAAAGATGACAATTTCCATCAAAAGAATATTTTGGTTTCAGTGCTGTAATTTTTGCTTCAGATATTGGTGATATTTGTGGCGTAAAAAATTGTTGTTCCATTATTGAAATATGGTATAATACGATCGATAATATCCAATTAAATGCGTATGGCTAAAGGAGCTCAGCATGTCGAGGGAAAGTTTCAGTGATTTACAGCACAAGAAAATGAAGTGGTGGTTTCATGTGTATGATTCTAACCGGAGTGGATATCTGGACAAAGATGATTTTTATGATTATTTGAATAAATGGGATGAAATCTTTGGTTTGGATCAAAAACCTGAAATCAGGCAAAGGCTACATGATATCCAGACTGGTTTTTGGCAGCTGTTGTTGGAGACTGTTGACAAAAATGATGATGGCGTTATCAGCCTGGAGGAATGGCTGGATTGGCTGAGCGACTTAGCACCGATCTTGAAGTCTACGTATGAAGAGACTGGCGAAATCCCCTACGTCGATTGGGGAAATTTAACGTATGATTTAATGGATGATGATGGTAGTGGAGAGGTTTCCAGCGCTGAATACTTCAAGTATATTGGTTCACTACGGGCAGACGAGGGGGATGCAAAATTCGCCTGGAGCAAGTTTGACCCCCAACAAAAAGGATATATCACGCGCGAGGAGTTCTTGAGCTATCTATGTCAGTTCTGGCTGAGCGAGGACTCATCCGAAGCGGGGAATTACTTCCTTGCTCCACCACGCGACCTGTACTAAAAACCCTCTTATAATAAAACTGGGAGAGTGCCATAGAGTAAAATATCTGCAGACGAAAATCTACATAGAATTCGCGAGGTGATGCAGTGTTTATTTTGCTCTTTGTCTTTGTCATCTTCACTCTTTTGAGTGCTTTTCTGCAAGCTAGCGACAGCCCGTTAAAGAATAATTTCAGCCCAGCGCTGACTTTGTTCTGCGGGCTGTTTGTTTTGGGTGGGGCGTTTATGAACAATGCGCCCTCAGACACCGGGATCGTTTCTGACATCAGTCTTATACTCTCTGCCGCGGTCTAATGATTGAACCGAATATAAATGCCGGGGAGATTGCCATCCTAGGCATCCCCTTTGACCTTAATTCCTCGTTCTTGCGAGGGCCCGCCTTGGCGCCACCTCGCATTCGGGAAGCCTTGTATAGTGAATCGGCCAATATGTGGACGGAGAACGGGATCGATTTGGATGTAGCTGATCGCTGGAAAACTGTCGGCGACCTGGTATTTTCTAACAACAAAGTTGCCTTCGAAGAAATCGAATCTGCTCTTGGAGAAATCCTGAAGCGTGATGCGCGCGCCCTCTCTCTGGGCGGAGATCACTCGATCACCTACCCCATTCTCAAGGCCTACGCCAGGGAATACTCACAACTTAATATCGTGCAATTCGATGCCCATCCCGATCTGTATGACCATTTAGATGGACATCGCCTTTCGCATGCCTGTCCCTTTGCACGCATCATGGAAGATGGCCTGGTCCGCCGCCTGATACAGATTGGCATTCGTACGATCACCGGCCATCAGCGTCAGCAGGCTGAGCGGTTTGGTGTCGAGGTCATTGAGATGCGCGACCTGAGCCCAGTTGCGCGTCTGACCTTCGATGGCCCCGTATACGTATCGTTTGATATGGACTGCCTCGATCCGGCGTATGCTCCAGGTGTATCCCATTACGAGCCAGGAGGCCTGAGCACGCGCTCCGCTTTGAGCATGATCCAAGACTTGAAAGCAGAGATCGTCGGTGCCGATATCGTCGAATACAACCCCCTACGCGACCCCCTGGGGATCACTGCCATGGTCGCGGCAAAGCTCTTGAAAGAGATCTTGAGTTTAATGCTCAAGCAAAGTGACGCGGGGTGAGGTAAATGAGAGCTGCAGGAAAAAATGCATTACTACTTTGTCTGATGGCAATCGTGATGAATTCCTGCTCACAATCGAAGCCCCAAGAAAATATTAGACAGATCGAACATTATTTGGATCGGCTTGCTGCGGAGGGCGAATTTAGCGGCTCGGTGTTAATCGCCCACCAAGGGGATATCTTAGTGCGTAAAGGATATGGCTTTGCAGATGTGGAGAATCAAATCCTGAATACGCCTCTCACACGCTACCCCATCGACTGGCTAACTGCGCCCTTCACATCCCTGGCGGTGATGATGTTGTATGCCGATGGAGACCTTGATTTGTATGACCCCATATGCGCATACATCTCTGATTGTCCGGAATATTGGCAGGGGATCAGCATCCATCATTTGCTAACCCACACTTCAGGCATCTCCGATTGGATCCAGCCCTGGGATCAAGACGCCGATCGACCAGAGACCGCTTTGGAAATAGTCGATCAAATTAAGGGCAAGCCACCAGAATTTACAGCAGGTGAAGGGTTCCGCTATTGCACTAACGGCTATCTGATCCTGGGGTATATCATTGAGCAGGTCTCTGGTGATCCCTATGAAGAATTTTTGAATAGGCGAATATTTGTCCCTTTAGGCATGACGAATACAAGCCTCGACAGCCGCAATGTTGCCCAGGGGTACAATGATGGGGTTGGCCCGGTGCCGCTGATGGACCCGCTCTTTCGCTACTCGGCTCGGGGATTATATTCGACAGTTGAAGATCTACACCGCTTCGATCAGGCGCTGTTTTCGAATGAGCTGATCGGGCAATCCTATTTAGACATGAACTTTACGGGATATGTAAAGACACCCAGCATTGATTTCGAAGGATCAGAGTATGGTTATGGATGGTTCGTGGGCGAATTATTCGAGAAACCTGTATTGTTTCATGGGGGCGGCTTGTCAGGTTATACTTCTATGTTGATGCATTTTCCGGATGAGCAATTGACGATCATCGTCTTGCGCAATCAGGGCATGTGGATGTACGATGGTCTGGAAAAGGAATTGGCTGGATTGATATTTGGCGAGGAGCAATGATGAATGTAGACTTTCTTAGAAAATCTTTGAATAAAAAGCAAACCGAATTGCGTGAGGTCATGTTGGGCTTCGATCAGCACGAATATATGCTCGAGCTGTTTATGGATATTCATGCTGGGCTCCACTCTGCCAAGGTCACCAACCCTGAGACGCTATCTCTGGAAGATCTCATTCTAGACGATATGACCGAGGACCAGATGCGTCGCATACCGCGTGGCAGTGAGCATTCCGTTGCCTGGACGATCTGGCATATTGCGCGCATTGAGGATATCGCCATGAATATCCTGGTGGTAAATGAGCAGCAACTCTTCTTGGAGAATGATTGGCTCGGCAGATTGAATATTGAATACAAAGATTCTGGCTTTGCCATGGATGATCGGGGAGTCGCGGAGTTGAGCCAGACCATTGATCTTGAAGCCTTACGTACGTATCGTGTTACTGTTGGGCGCAAAACCCGGCAGATCGTTAAGCATCTACGCACAGATACCCTAAAAGAAATGACTAAAACTGAAAGATTACAGCGCGTATATGATGAAGGTGCAGCCGGACCCGAGGCTAGCGGGTTGATCGATTATTGGAGCAAGCGCACGATCGCAGGCCTGCTGTTGATGCCCGCCACCCGGCACAACCTCGTCCACCTGAATGAGGCCCTGAAACTGAAGCGAAAGCGCTGAGCTAACACTCCAGATAAACGCGATGAACTCTGAAGCTATTTCATAAACCCGATTGTTAAAAATAATGGAGATTAAATTCAGAAGCTATCTCAAAGCTGTCATTCTGAGCGAAGCGAAGAATCTGAAGACCTTGGTTAGAGAGACACTTCAGCGCTCCCTCAGTGTGACGAGGTCTTTATTTGTTGAGAAGTCTGTCAGTGGCTAGAATGGAGGTTACCGTTGAATGCATGTCGATGATTTGAATATCCTCTATGACTATAATTATTGGGCCAGAGACAAGATTCTCGAAACTGCCAGTGACTTGGATCACGAGCAGCTTCTCGCTGAGGCAGATCTGAGTTTCGGAAGCCTGTTCCGAGCGTTGTTGCACACTTTTAACGCCGAATGGCTTTGGCGCGTCCGCACCCAGGATGGGCGATCTCCCCAATCCATGGAACTTGAAAGCCAGATCGATTCACTGGATGCGCTGGAACAATTTTGGCAAATTGAAGAAAAGAATATGCAAGAATTTCTCGATACTCTCGAGGAAGCGCAATTGAATAATGTGATTCACTATCAGAATTTGAGCGGTAAATCCTATAAGGATACATTGTGGCATATTCTGGCTCATGTGGTCAACCATGGCACCCAACACCGCGCCGAAGTGGCTCTAAAACTCACCGAACTTGGGCGCTCGCCTGGCAATATCGATTTCATCATCTATTTGAGAAATTGAACTTCTCACATGTTGATTGATACATCAATAAGGAGTATGAGATGAAAATTGCAATTGGTAGTGATATGAAAACCCATCTCACCGATGTGGTCATTAAAGATCTAAAGAAACGGGGCTTCGATGTCGATCTTTTCGGCGCACTGGTGGTTGAGTCGGCTCCCTGGTCGCAAGTGGCGGTAGAAGTTGGAGAGAAGGTCTCTCTCGGAGAGTATCAACAGGCGGTCCTATTCTGTTGGACCGGGACCGGTATTAGCATGGCAGCCAACAAAGTGCGCGGCATCCGATGCGCGTTGTGCGGAGACGCTGAAACCGCGCGCGGCGCTCGCCTTTGGAATGATGCCAACGTCTTGGCGATGAGCATTCGTACGACATCCGAGTGGGTTGCCACCGAAATCCTGGAAGCCTGGTTCCAGACATCTCCCAGTGAAGATATCGAGGATGTGGCCTGTATCGATTACCTTCAGGAAGTGGAAGAAAAATATCTTCTACCAGTTGAACCTAAGGTATGATTAGACTGAATTTTCTCTTTCGAAGCTTTGGTCGATTTTTCCGGCAGTCTATCTTTGACGCCGATCGTTCCAAAGCGATTCGGTTTAGGGTTCGGTCACAGTGAAATTTGCATTCACTATGTTTATTGTGCTGTAGAATTTGAATCAACAATGCATTTCGAATACCAATTGAAAACGATTGTATTTGTGGCGATGCTGGCGGTTGGTTTCGTATTGGCAGGTTGCGAATTAAGCCCGCAGAGACAGCAGGTAGCGACCCCCGCGGAAAGCTTGGTTGTCATTTCCACTTTCACACCCACGGCGACCGAATATATCGAGCCATCACCTACGCCCGAGCCAACGCAAACCGCGACCATCACCCACACCCCAACAATCACCCTGACGCCAACCGAGGCTCCCATTGGCTCTTTCGTCCCATTCGAGGCATTCCAAGAGCAATCTCTGGGCGTAATTTACGATCTGACTGTATCACCTGAGGGAGTCCTGTGGCTGATCACAGATATGGGTTTGATCATCTACTTCGCAGGTGACTGGACAACTCATCCAGGACATGGCGATATCGTCTTGGGTTTTGATACGTTTGGACGCACCTGGGTGACGACGAAAGAAAGCGAAACGATTTCGGCCTGGGATGGCGCGGATTGGCAAATCTATGGCTTGGAAGCAGGCTGGTCACCCGCAGGGCCGGTTTGGCGATCTGGGCCTTATGCTTCGGTCAGTGAGCATCTGGTCACCGACGAGCGTGGCCGAGTCTGGTTGTCAACGAGTGATGATGTGCGTAGGTTCGAAGGCAAGGTTTGGCGCATCTACGACCCGGATGATGTGGGCTATTACCCCACGGAGGAGATGCTCGAAGAGGGATTCAGCTATTCCCTTACGGATATGGCCATCGACAGCGTAGGTGATGTGTGGATTGCCGATTGCGCCTGGATGGGTCCTGGACCTGTTGGCCAAGGTGCACGCTGGTACACTGGCCGCTATTGGTGGGGACGCAGTTCTCAGGTAGTGTCATCAGGCTGTGTCGAGGATATCGAGGTCGACGAGGCTGGTAACATCTGGATCGGTGTGGATGAGACCTTGTGGCGCTACTCACCCTGGCGTGGCTGGCGAAGGTTCGATCCGCCTGAGATTGATCCCAGTTGGGGGGCTCGCTGGGGCTTCATCACAAATATCGAGTTGGGGGGAGAAGATTCCGTCTGGGTCACCCTATCTCCTTGTGGTGGGGCCAGTTGTGATACAGGAAAATTTTACTTATACCGGGTACAGGAGGGAGAGTGGACCTTGGTCAGCGAAGAGGGTCCTGGTGATCTGGCGTTATCTCCGAGAGGTGATGGTTGGCTTTGTGCAGGTAATTCTGTTTATCGGGTGACGACTGAATCGGTAGAACTGGCTGCAGACCTGAGCCCGTTTTATTGTATTATCGAGATGGATTCCAGTAGCAGGGTGTGGATGGCTCAACCGGGACAGTCACAGCTTTGGGTAGCTGACAATCTAAGTGGTGGCGATTGAGAGGAGCATCATATGCCAAGCATACGAATTAATGACCTCGATGTGAATTATGAGATCGCAGGAGAAGGGCAGCCGCTTGTAATGATCCATGGCCTCGGTTCCAGTTTGCGCGATTGGGAAATGCAAGTGCCAGAGTTTTCCAAACACTATAAAGTGGTCACATTCGATGTGCGCGGGCATGGTCGATCTTCTAAGCCTCGCGGACCTTATAGTATCCCCATGTTTGCTAAAGATGCTGCGAATTTGATGCGTGAATTGGATATCGTGCCGGCACATGTTTTGGGTATCTCAATGGGTGGAATGATCGCTTATCAACTCGCAGTGAATCATCCAGAATTACTGCGTAGTTTGGTAGCCGCCAACTGTACTCCAGAATTGCTTATACAAACATTCGGGGAGCGCTTTCAAATGTGGCAGCGCCAGTTGATCGTGAAATTCATCGGTATGCGCAAGATGGGCGAAGTGCTCAGCCAGCGATTGTTTATCAAGCCCGAGCAAGATGAGTTGCGCCAAATATTTGTTGAGCGCTGGGCTGAAAACGACCCCAAGGCCTACTTGGCATCCACGCGTTCGTTGGTGGGATGGAGCGTGGTTGACCAATTGGGAGAACTGGATATTCCAACATTGATCATCGCCGCTGATGGAGACTACGCATTTTTCGGGGAGAAGGAGAGATACGCAGCCATGTTGCCAAATGCGGAAATAGTGGTCATTGAAGATTCGCGCCATGCCACCCCAGCAGAGCACCCAAAGTCATTCAATCGAGCGGTGCTTGACTTCCTGTCAAACATTTCTTGATTCGTTTCGCTCAAAATTGCAGAAATCGGTCTCGTGATCGTGTCACATCGGCAAGGTCACGCCAACGGTGGTCCTAAGCTACATTGAATGTTAGTAGTTCTCTAGCGGTATTGTCTGGTCATTTCGCCTATTCTATAATGAGCATGTATTCTTTAGGAGGAACTCGCCATGGATAAAAACGCCCGATATTTTAAACCGATTAGCCTGCTCATTGCGAGCATGATCCTCGTGGGAATTGTTTTGAGTGCTTTTGTTGCACCCGTTTCCGCAGAAACTGAAGAGCCCCCCGTGGTGGAATTTGAACTCCCGGATGAAAATATCACAATTCAAGACGTTTTCCTCTGGGATGATACATTTGGCTGGGCAGTAGGAACTAAGGGCGAAGCAGAGAACACGCAACCCGTCATCGTGCTAACCGAGGATGGTGGTGCCAGTTGGGTGGAGGTGGGTTCGGGAATAAAGACAGGTGTCCTCGTCACGGTCAATTTCACGGACCGTATGACTGGGTATGCTGCAGGCCAGGATTGGGGTGGAGAAGTCCCTACACTGATTCTGCGCACCCAAGATGGTGGCCAGACCTGGGAAAAGGCCACGCTTCCGCAAGTATTTGGCAGTGTCGACAAAGTGTATTTCTCAGAAACTGGCTTGGGATGGAGCGTTGGCTTTGATTTTGGCAACTTCCACTCATTGCTGCTGCGCTCTGAGGACGGGATCACCTGGGTTGAACAGGATCACCCCTCCCATGAGGAAGCAGGCCTGTTTGGAATCACATTCCCCTCTGAAGAAGTGGGCTATGCCGTGGGCAGTTATGGCTGGGAAAACCCCACACCGTATCTGATCAAGACCACCGATGGCGGTACCACCTGGACCGAGCTTGAGCCCCCAATGCCACAGGCCATGTTATCCGATGTGCTTTTCTTGGATGAGTTATACGGCATCGTGATTGGGACCAGCGGCGACCTAGGGGTAATTTTAGTCACCGAAGACGGCGGAAGCCGTTGGGAGATTTCTGAGTTTTCCGGCTCGACAGTGTATATGCGTAAAATGTTAATCTATGAAGCGATGATATTAGTGTTCGCGAACATCTGTGATAAGGATTACGTGTGTAAAGCCTTGATTTTGGGTTCGAAGGATAAAGGGAAATTGTGGGAAGAGGTCATGCGCTTGAATGCGAAAGTTAGCGCGGTAAATCAAGGCTCAACTGATGCGGACAAAATATTGGCCGCGTATAAAGATATCAACACAATACTCAAGAATGCGCATTGGTCGTACTATTACGATACCGCCCCTTAGACAATCGGTAGATAAAAAGCCGGATGACGATAAACATCATCCGGCTTTTTTTATCGTTACCTGATTGGTATGATCATAGTGAAGGGATTGTTTCCTGGATGGTCCTTGAAATTAGATCCACTAAGGTTTCGATCTGCGTCTGTGATATTGTAAATGGAGGACCGATCATGAAGTGATCTCCTCGCGTTCCATCAACAGAGCCAGAACCTGGGTAAATGATCAACCCATTACGCATAGCTTGATCAGCGATTTTGACTCCGAGCTGGAGTTGAGGGTCGAATGGCTCCTTGCTCTCCCGTTCTTTAACCAATTCTACTCCCCACATTAGACCAATGCCGCGAATATCTCCTACCCATTGGAGATGCCCAACCCGATCCATGAGAAGTGAATCCAAAATCTCTCCTTTGCGTTTCACTTCTGTTACTAAGTCATTTTGTCTAAGATACGTCAACGTTGCCAATCCGCTTGCGGTACCGACTGCATGATGGGTGTAGGTGCCACCGTGTGTGAAATCCCCGAAGGTTGAGGCAATCAGGTCGGTGTGCTGGCTTTTGACTCCCAGAACACTGAGTGGGAAATAGCCTCCTGCCGCGCCCTTGCCGACGGTGATAATATCGGGCTCGACATCCCAATGCTCCATGGCAAACCACCTGCCTGTGCGCCCCATGCCCGTCATTACTTCGTCCGCGATCAGCAGCACATCATAGCGATTGCATATTTTGCGGATGGTAGGCCAGTACTCATCTGGAGGAACAACTCCCCCTAGGGTTGCCCCGCTGACCGGCTCAGCAATAAATGCAGAGACATTTTCAGGACCATGGCGCAAAATTTCGTCTTCCAGCGCGGTGGCGCAGCGCAATTCGCAGGCTGGGTACTTCAATTGGAATGGGCAGCGGTAGCAATAGGGCGGGAGGATATGGGGCATATTCTTGAACATGCTCGTGAAATTATTCCGCATTTTGGGCTTGCCTGTTACACCTAGCGCGCCTAAGGTAGCACCATGAAAAGACCCCCAGCGGGAGATAGTTAGGTGGCGGCTGTGCTGACTGCGGCTGATCTGAACCTGGCGAGCAAATTTTATTGCAGCCTCAACGGCCTCCGATCCGCTGGTAAGGAAGTAGAATTTCGCCTTGGCTATCGGGCAAATCGCGGCCAATTCTCGAGCATATTTTTCATTGCTCTCGCTGGTAAACATGGTTCCATGAATGTAAGCCACCAGTGCTGCTTGTGACGCCATCGCTTTCACAACGCTTTCAACGCCATGACCGATATTTGCGACCAGCGCACCCCCTGATGCGTCTAGGTAGCGGTTGCCGTGTTCATCGAACAGATAAACACCTTCGCCTCTAGCAATTTTGGGATGGTCATAGAGCAAGCGCCGGTAGAAGACTGAGGTATCGGGGTGTTTGGAAGCCATGGTAATATTCCTTCCATCTATTGGTTATAGTGATATTGTAGACGAAAATCTGGAGTTTATCGCATGCAAGAGAAAGTTATCATTACCGCCGCGTTGACAGGCTCTGCGCCAACCAAGGAAATGAATCCGGCCGTGCCGTATACCCCAAAAGAAATTGCCGATTCAGCCATCGAATGTTGGCAGGCGGGGGCTGCCATAGCCCACATCCATGTCCGTGACCCCCTCACTGGGAAGGGCGACTCCAAGATCGAGTTATTTCAGGAAGTTGTTGAGCGCATCCGCCAACGGTGTGATATCCTGATAAACCTTACCACGACTGGCTTTCATCTTCCGGGAACTCCCGAAGATCTGATCGAGACGCGCCTGGCTCCCCTTTCGCTGCAGCCCGAAATTTGTTCTCTCGATATTGGGACGCTCAATTTCCGTGAAGGAGTATTTCTCAATACCCCAGAATGGGGGGAAATTGCCGCTGAACGAATTCGTGAATTGGGGGTCAAACCAGAAATCGAAGTGTTCGATAGTGGCCATATCTCGCAAGCGAATGATCTCATCAAACAAGGGTTGATCGCTGAGCCACCTTATTTTCAACTCTGCATGGGTGTGCGCTGGGGAATTGAGGCTTCGATTGAAAATCTGCTATTCATGAAAAATAAACTGCCCGAAAATGTGCGCTGGTCCGTTCTGGGAGTCGGTCGCTGGCAACTGCCGATGATAACGATGGGAATATTGCTGGGCGGTCACGTTCGTGTTGGGTTGGAGGATAACCTTTACTTCAGAAAAGGCGTCCTAGCCAAGAACAATGCGGAGCTTGTAGAAAATGCAGCCAACCTGATCCATATTCTTCAGCGTGAAGTCGCCTCGCCTGCAGATGCTAAAGCAATCCTTGGTATTTGAGATGTAGCGATATCGCGCTGATGTGCGACTAGTCTCTGGTCTTTGCGTATATTAGGATATATCACCCGCTTAGCAGTTAACTGGAGGATTATCTAATGAAGAAATTGATTATGGTTGTAACAATAGCCATGGCCATGATGCTCTCGGCATGCGCCGCGCGAGTAGTACGCGGTTCTGGTAATGTGGTTCGCGAGACCAGGGACGTAAGAGGCTTCGAGCAAATCGATATTTGTTGTGGGATGGAGTTGATCCTTAGCCAGGCCTCACAAGAGAGCCTGGAAATCGAAGCGGAAGACAATATCATCGCTGAGATCGAGACGCGGGTCGTTGGTGATACGTTAGAAGTTGGATATATTGAACAATATCCCGAAACTGCTTATTGGCCTACGAAACCTATTCGCCTATTCCTCTCTGTGGAGGTCGTACGAGAGATCGATATCTCTGGAGGCGGTGAGCTCGATGCATTCGAGATCGAAACCGATAGCTTTGATCTGCATTTAAGCGGAGGAAGCGATGCGGAGATCGATGCTTTGAATGTCGATGATTTCGACCTCGATGTTAGCGGGGGAGGGGATGTAAAGGTATCTGGTCAAGTAAACGAGCAACGCATCGAACTAAGCGGGGGAAGCAGTTATGAGGCGAGCGAATTGGTGAGTGAGCAAGCCGTGATCAATGTAAGTGGCGGAGGTAATGCGGAAATTTGGGTTACTGACTCGCTTGATGTCAATGCCAGTGGAGGCAGTTCGGTATCCTATTATGGGCAGCCTATCGTGAACAGTAATTCATCGGGAGGCAGCAGCGTAATTTCTCTCGGGAGCAAGTGATAGCAGGTTCCCAATTTATCGTTTCAATAAGAGGGACGAGTATGGCGCTATGTGCTCTGCTCGTCTCTTTAGTTTTCGTAAAAATCAAAAAAAAATGAGGCTAATAATAGATTTCCGCTTGATTATCAATTACAATGTAGTCACAATTCTGAAGCGCTAGGAATGCATCCATTCAATAGGGACAGTAATCCGTTTCATGAAAACACGATATCGATATTTCCTTTCCATGAGCGTGGGAATACTGGTACTTATATTCTTGCTCTACCAAATTACTGGTGCGCCACTTTCCTTTGAAAATGGAGCCATATTTAGTTTATTCGTATTACTGATTGTATTTACTACCGCATTTGGGGTACCCTTTGGGGGTGGCACAGTTTCATTTTTGCCCATGTCCACAATTGCCGCACTACTGATCATCGGCCAAATCCCTGCGGGCTGGGCGGCGTATTTGGGGGCGATCCTTCACCAAGTTGTCCGCCAAGGGTTTGGGAAACGCATTGGGGCGCCAAAGATTCAATCCCAGATTGGTGCGATTGCAGTTGCCCTGGCTAATGCGGGAATTCAGGGCATTAGCATCCTGGTTGGGGGTGTGGTTTATCTGTGGGCGGGTGGGAAGATTCCTTTCGAGACCATTTCATCCCAAAACGTACTTGCCATGATAGCCCTTGTTGTTGCCTACATGGCAACGAATCTGTTGCTTGCAGGGGCATATATGGCGGCCAGGAGTACAGCTGCCCTGAAAATGTATTACAGCTCAATGCCAAATTTGCTATTGTATGAAGTCGCCCCCCTATTTTTCCTGCCTCTGTTCCCCTTGGTTCATGCACGATTTGGATTTGGGATTTTCTTATTGCTAACTGCCGGCATCGTAGCCTCATCGCTGATCGCCAGAGATCTCGCCCTGACGTCGCGCGGGCTAGAACGGCGTATTCAAGAACTTGATAGCCTGCAAGCAGTCGGTCAGGCGTTGAGTGCGAGTTTACAACTCGATGAAATCTTACCGGCTGTGTACGATCAGGTGTCCAAATTGATGCCCGTGCACAATTTCTATGTAGCCTTGTATTTTCCTGATGTAGACGAAGTTACTTTCCCTTTGGTGTTTGAAGACACACAACCAGTTGAGTGGCGTTCACGTAAAGCGGGTGGTGGATTGACTGAATTCATTTTGCAGAAAAAAAACCGCTCCTGATTTCTTCCAATGTTGAGGCAAAACTTGCCCAACTGGGCATCGAGCACATTGGCACCCCTGCGGCTTCCTGGCTGGGAGTTCCTTTGTTGAGTGGAAATGATCCACTGGGCATAATTGCCGTACAATCTTATACTGACACGGAACTTTATGATGAGCACCATAGGGATATCTTGGAGACGATCGCGGCCCAGGCGGCCATCGCGATACAAAATGCACGTCTTTATGAGAGAACCGATGATGCCTTGTCCCGCCGGGTCCAGGAATTAAATTCCATTTTGCGCACCTCTGCTGAGGGGATGCTAATGCTTAATCTGGAATTTCGCGTGCTGGCTGCCAACCGGGCATTGGCTAACTTCCTGGTGATTCCCCTGACCGAATTATCAGGCGGGGAATGGGGATCTATTCAATTAACCGATACGCCCCCTTTGATGTCTCAATTGGGTTACACTAGAGCAGAATTGCACGCAGAAATCAAATCCTTGGCCACTGGAGACCAAGATGAGATGAAACGCGTAATCAAGATTAACGGACCCCCGCAACTCCATCTCGAACGAACCCTGACGCCTGTTCATGATAAACAGGATCAAATTGTGGGTTGGCTATTGGTATATCGAGATATCAGTGAAGAGGTAAAGTTGGCTCGCTTGAGAGAGGATATGGTTCATATGCTCGTCCATGATCTGCGTTCTCCACTGACGGTGCTGCGAGGTAGTTTTGGAGTGCTACGCAATGACCTCGTAGAAATTTCTGCTTCAAAAGAGTCTTGGGCGCTTCTTGGGATGGCTGAGCGCAGCACGGACCGCATGATGAGTATGGTGAACGGATTATTGGATATCGCCAAGCTCGAAGATGGACAAATGCCTCTCAATACCGAGACAGTCTCCATTATGGAGCTACTTAACGATGTCAGATATCGTGTGACAAAACTTGCTGATCAGGCCAAGATTAAAATCGAAGTTGAGGCTGATGGTGAACTCCCCGATCTACAAGTGGACCCCAAGCATATTCGGCGGGTATTAGAGAATCTCATCGACAATGCCATCAAATTTACACCAGACGAGGGTTGCATCAAGATTATGGCTCGGCTCGAGAAAGAAAGCTATCCACCCATGATGCAGATTGGTGTCAGTGATACAGGCCCCGGTATTTCCGAAAAGGCACAAAAGAATCTCTTCAAAAAATTTCAAACGGACACTGGGACGAAAAGTCGCCGAGGGGGCACTGGTCTTGGTTTAGCCTATTGTAAGTTAGTCGTCGAGGCGCATGAGGGCGAGATCTGGGTCGAAAGTATGGAAGGACAAGGGGCAACTTTTTTCATGCGCTTACCTGTACATCGATAATATAGTACTCAAGTGTTATTTATTATCCTTATAAATTGGTTTATATCTTTAATGTTGCAGTAGAATCGGAACAAATGGAAACGCAGAGTTCTCAGATTAATCTTCTCTCTATCCAAGTCTACTGAAAACTTACCATGTCGCTGAACCTTCTCTTGCTTGGTATCGAATTATATGTGCTAAGCGCTGTTGTGCTAGTCCTACATCGCTTGCGATCACGCTATGGATTGACCTGGCTGTTGATCTTCCTTGGAGGCTTAATTGCTGCAGTGCATATGTCAGCCACCATGGGAATCTACGTGCAGTCGATTCAAGACATAAACTTTACTGTACCTTCGAATGTATTAGTTCCAGTAATTCTCTTGGCAATCTTGCTGATTTATGTCACAGAGGGAACTGCTCCGGCACGCCTCGCGATTTGGGGTGTAGTTGTCGTTATTGTGTTGCTATTACTCGTACGCACAAGCTTGCCAAATCACCTAGCATTGCCGGGCGGTGGCAGCTTCAAGGGCTTAACAGTGGATGCGCCAGTTCTCCAGGTCGCTACGCGAAAAATGGCTGCTTCGATGATCACCTTCTTGATTGATTTGTATGCAATGGCGATCTTCTTTCAATTCGTCATCAATCGGTTTGGACTCAGCGATCGCTTCATGATATGGGACGCTCCACCAAAAAGCCGCGTGCCGATCTGGTTGGCGACACTCGCGGCATTTAATGGCGCTCTATGGGTTGATGCGTTGCTCTTTTCTTTGCTAACGTATGCTGGCACTCCTAACTTTGCCAACATACTTCACGAACAGCTATTTGGGAAAACAGTCTCGGGGATATTGCTATGGCCATTGGCATCAGTTTATCTCTACCGCTGTGTATCCGCTTTGCCGGACTTTCGACGTATTGCCAGGCGCAGCTCTGTTGACATGCTTTTTGGCGGTTACGGCAGGCTGGAAAATGAATTGGTCCGATCAGAGGAATCACTGCTGCGCCGTATGGATGAACTATCCGCAATCCATTCGATCTCACTGGATATGACCATGCCGGGAGATTTGGATAAGTTGTTCGAAAAGATCGTCGAGAGTGCGGCTCAATTATTGGCTGCCCCTTCGGGCGGATTGTACATGTGTGAAGCAGAAAAAAAAGAAGTTCACTGCATGGTTTGTTATCAAGCGCCCTCCGATTACACCGGGATCGTTCTCAAATATGGCGAAGGGGTGGCAGGGGTTGTGGCTGAGTCGGGCGAACCCATGATTATCAATGATTACCAGAATTACTCAAACCGGGCGGCAGTTTATAGTGATAGCCAATTTACAGCGGTGATCAGCGTGCCAATAATCTGGCATGGCAATGTGACCGGTGTATTACATATATTGGATAACGTCGAAGATCGAAAGTTCACGCAAGAAGAATTGGAGCTCTTATCCTTGTTTGCAAACCAGGCGGCGGTTGCTTTGGAAAACGCCCGTTTGTTGGTTGAAATCAATCAAAGTTTGGATCGCGAAAAACAATTGACTGATATCGCTCGTTCGCTTAGCAGCGGATTAGATTTTCCGACAATGCTCCGAGATGTCGTGCGCCTGACAGCCGAGCTCATCGGGGCGGACGCAGGCGCCTTGGCTTTATTGGATTCTGATGGAGAGACGGTACGTTTTCCCTACTTGTATAATTTGCCATCGAGCCTGAGTGAGCAGCCACTACCTGATCCATTAGGTGTTACACACAAAGTGATTCGTTCGGGAGATTCAGTTCTTCTAAAAAACTATTCTGAGTATCCCGAAGCAATTGCCGAATGGGTTGAAGCTGGAGTTATTAATGTGGTAGGGGTTCCGATCTGCAGTGGAGAAAATGCCATCGGAGCATTAGGGTTAATGAGTTTATCTCCTGAGAACCAATTCTCCGAACGTGATCTTCTTCTGGTTGAATCAGTCGGTCGGCAAGCCGGAATTGCAATTCAAAGCACACGTCTCTTTGAAGAAACTCAACGTCAGATGCAGGAATTGGGGGCCGTCTTTGATGCAACTTTGGATACCAGCAGTGTTTTAGAGGTTGATATTCTTTTGGATCGAATTTACAACCAGGTTGAAAAACTGTTTTCGCCGGATTCTTTTGCGGTTGTACGATATGATCTTGATGATGACCATTTGCAAGTATTATTGGCAATCGAGGAAAATCAAAAACTTCCTGAATGGATTGGGGCAAAGTTTGCTTTGGGAGATGGAGGCTTAACCGGCTGGGTGATTCAGAATCGACACCATCTAATTATCAAAGATATTGAAACCGATTCGCTGCCTATTGAGCCAAAACACAGTGGAAGGCCATCCCGCTCTTGGATGGGGGTGCCATTGGTAGCGCACGACCAGGTGCTGGGTGCGATATCTGTACAGTCGTTTCAACCCAATATGTATGACTTGAGTCATTGTAGGCTCTTAGAAACGTTAGCGAGCCAGATTGCGATTGCTTTGGAAAATGCTGATTACGCGACGGAATTAGAGCGAAATCTTTATGAAATGTCAGCGTTATATGATCTGGCTCAAAAGACCACCTCTAGTTTGGAGACTGACGAGGTTCTCGTAACCATTGTCGAGAACCTCAGGGATATGCTCTCGGCGAGAGCCGCAACCATCGTGCTCCTCGACCCGAAAACCCAGATGCTTTCATTAGGTGCCACTGCCGGAGTGGCGCCTCAGTGGGTGCGAGAGTTCTCCTTGATGGTTGGCGAAGGTGTCAGTGGGAAAGTTGTAGAAACTGGGCAGCCACGATACGTTCCCGATACGTATGCCGATCCCAATTTCAAGTTTTTTAGCCGGGAAGTGCGTTCGCTGATGGTCGTTCCATTGAAGGCCAAGGATAGCATTATCGGCGCGTTGTCCATCGATAGCGACAAGCCCAACTCGTTCACAACTCGTGACGAACATCTCCTGACTATCGCAGCCTCCCAGGTGACCGTAGCCATCGAGAATGCTCAACTGTATTCCAAAGTGCAAAAACTCGCTGTTACAGACAGCTTGACCCAGGTTGCCAACCGGCGTGCGTTCGATGCAGCATTGGAAAGCGAAGTTGTGCGCGCTACGCGTTATGGACACCCACTATCATTGATTTTCATGGATATCGATGATTTCAAGATCTTCAACGATACCTACGGCCATCCAGCTGGCGATGTACAGTTGCGAGAAATTGCTGAAATTCTTCAGAGGAATGTTCGTCTCCCTGATATGGTCGCCCGCTATGGGGGTGAGGAATTCGTGTTGCTTTTACCACATACGGGTAAGGAGGGCGCTTGTTATTTGGCAGAACGAATCAGAATAGCCGCCGAATCCAAAGCCCTTGATTTAATGCCCAAAACGAAAGCCATGCAGAAATCAGATGGATCGATCTCGGGTTATACACTTAGCATCGGTGTTGCATCGGTCCCCAATGATGCCCAATCACCCAAAGGACTGTTGCTTGCCGCAGATGCGGGGGTTTTAGAAGCCAAGCGCGCTGGCAAGAATCGCGTTTGTGCAGCGTAGCCTGGCTGCTGCTCACACCACTTACAATTGATGAATCCAAATCGTATTATCACCTTGTTGGGTATCGGTACCGCCATTTCTCTCTTAGGCGATTCGACCCTTTACACTGTTCTTCCTCATCCTTCAGTCGCCTCCCAGGTTGGCGTGAGCTTAGCCATGGTTGGCGTGCTTCTAGGCGTAAACCGGGGAGTGCGCTTGTTGCTGAACGGTCCGGTTGGTCTTTTGTACGATCGAATGCCACGTCGCCCGCTGATGATTACATCTTTAGGGATCGGAGCTATTTCGAGTATGATCTATGCAATTGGCACAGGGTTTTGGCCGCTTTTTGCTGGACGTGCCTTATGGGGCCTGGCGTGGTCACTCTTGTGGATAGGTGGAAATGCCGTTGTGCTCGATATTTCCACGCCTGACGATCGTGGCCGATTAAGTGGCAAATTCCAGATGTGGTTCTTTGTAGGGGTTGCCTCGACCGCGCTTTTGGGCGGACTGATGACTGATCTGTTTGGATTCCGCAATGGGCAGTGGATCAGCGCGCTGCTGATTGGGTTGGCTGCCATGTTGTGGGTTTTCCTGTTTCCAGAGACTCGTCCTGCTGATCAGAATCCAGACCCCCTGGATTCTTCGAGCGACAACCGCACTCAAATCCCCTGGCAGACCGTTTTGACAGCCTCGCTGCCCACCTTCCTGGCGCGCTTCATCGCCTGGGGAGTGCTGGCTGCCACAGCCATCCTTTGGTTATCCAGTCTGTTTGGAGATGGCGTGCACATTGCTGGGGTCCACGTCCCCATCGCCACCTTAACCGGGATTTATACCGCACTAACGATGTCGACCAGTATCATCAGTGCCCCTGCGGTGGGTTTTTTCTCTGACCGCACCGGCCGGCGCTGGCCGGTTGTGGCGCTAACTGCAATCGCTGGTGGGGTTGGCATCGCGCTTATGAGTGCCAGGATAATCCCTGTCGCCCTCCTGGGAGCCATGCTTGTCCCCGTCATTGGGGGTGGCGTAGAGACTCTAATTCCTGCCATTATCGGGGATCGCGTGTCCGAGCAAGCTCGCGGTCGCTCCTTAGGGATTACAAATACCTTTGGGGATCTAGGTGCAATGTTAGGACCAATCGTGGCGCTCGGATTATTAAATCGGGAATTGATTTCGCTTGGAGAGATTTACCAAATGAGTGCTTTATTATTGGTAGTGCTAGGGGCATTTGCCATGTATCAAAGTAGAGTAAAAATGGCTGGGAATAGGGGGTAGGCGCGTAGCCCCCACCCCCTATTCCCAGCCCAATCCGCTTCAAGTGCGTAACTCCTTGAATTAATACTCATACACGCTGCCGCCAATAAATTCTCGCAGCACAGAATCGACCGGAACAGCAGAATCATCCGCAACGGGGGTAACTTGGCATAATACCTCATAGACGCGTTCGGCGCGCCTAAGCGCGTCCTCTCGCAGGGGATCACCCTGAAGTTCGCGCGTCCATTCCGAAAAACTATCCAGCAGTTTATGGCAATAGAGCGGTAACTCATAAGGCATTCCGGTGTTGATGAGGTAGTCGGCGGTGTTGATATAAGGGATGATGTTGCGCATCTCGCTAGCGCGAACATAATGCCAGTGCAGTAAAGTTTTCCTGGGGTCATACGCCCTATGCGCGGCATCCCGTAGCATGCGTCGGATTAGCCTGATATCTGTCCAGCGGACATAATCTCCGTTGCGGTCTTTCATCTGGAGCAGAGGTTCCAGGTAAAGGAAGAATTTCTGCTCCGATGGGATGGCTTGGGTCATATCGGGGAAGAGCCCATGCAGGCTATCGATCAAAATGATTTCTTTCGGAGCAAGTTTCATGGGAGTGACCGCATCATGACGCTGCCCCGTTTTGAAATCATAGAATGGAATCATTACCTCTTCGCCGGCTATGAGCTTCTCAAGGTGCTCGTTGATCAATGGTAGGTCGAGCGCTTGGGGAGTCTCGAAATCGTAATCCCCAAATTCGTCTTTGGGATGCATCTCCAGGTTGAAGAAATAATTATCCACGTTCAGCGTAACCAGGTTATAGCCTCGTTTCTCCAGGCCATGGGAGAGCTTGATCGTGGTCGTTGTTTTGCCCGAGGATGAGGGACCGGTAATCACCACCATCCTTACTTCCTCGCCTCGCCCGGCGACTTGCTCGGTTGCATTCTCAACATCTACCAGGTAAGCGATTTCAGATTCATTGACGACGGCGGGGAATTCATCAGATGCAATGCGGTTGTTTAGATTTTCGATGGTATTGACTTTGTGGTCGGCCGCCCAATTCAACACATACCAGATCTTGGCCCAGGGGATGTTCCCTGAAGGCTTCGAGCGGCGGTCGGCGCTTTCGGCGCGCCGGCGGGCACGCTCATCACGGTAGAGGATATAATGCTTGGCAACTTTGGCGTGCCCATTTTCGATGAGAATTTTTTCTACCAGGTCTTGGATCTCCTCAATGTGAGGATGTTGGCCGGGTTGGCAATTGGCTTCGAGCAGCTTAACAACTTCCCTGCCCAGGTTTTCGGCAATCTTTTTGTCCCTGCCGCCAACCGATACCGCAGCACGATAAATGGCGTTTGTGATCCGTTCGGGCACGAAGGGGACCAGGGTTCCACTGCGTTTGATGACATGGGAAATTTTGCTCATATCTATACCTCACGACGAAATTTGGGAGCTTGATTCTACCAAAAATATTAAGAAATAACAGGAGCGTTAGCGCAAAGCGCCAACGCTCCTGTTAATCTCAATTTCCCAAAATTGGGTTAATTTTGCTGGGTAAATCTTACGATCAGATCAGCCCAGCCTTGTTTAAGCTTGTATCCACGTAGTTTCCAGGTTCCCACAATTCCATAGGGCAGGAAGAGCACCAACAAGATATACACCACCCCGATGATTACTTGCGAGGCGCCTCCGAACCACTTTTCCAGCCAGAAGGAGAGCAGTCGGAAAGTGGCTGCGCCGATAAGCGCGCCATCCAATGTGCCGATGCCGCCCATCAGGATCATTAGTAGGACAGCGATGGTGTAATGGGAGCTAGCGATTCCAGGCCGGATAATGGGACTGAAAAGGCCATGCATGGCGCCAGCCAGCGCAGCCACGATCCCAGAAAGGATCAGCGCCACCAACTTGAAGTAGAAGGTGTTGTAGCCTAGCATGGTGGCACGGTCTTCATTCTCCCGGATGGCAACGCAAACGTGCCCTGTGGGTGAGTCCACGAAGCGCTTGAAGATGAAGTACACCACAAAAACGGCAATCAACCCAATGTAGTAGAAACGAAGGCGCTGGGATATGGGGTTGATGAAGTCCGGGGGTGTGACTCCTTGCAAGCCGATTTCAGCGCCGGCGTAGTCCACTAATTCACGTGATTGGATCACGATGTAAAAAACCTGGGCGATGCCCAGGGTCACCAGGGCAAAGGTGATCCCTCTGACGCGCGGCAAGACAATGCTGAAGATCAACGCCATTATCACGCCTGCGACAGCGACCAATCCTAAAATTGGCAGCAAGGACCAGCCAAAGCTTTTTAGCATGATGCCAGTCAGGTAGGCGCCCACCCCAAAGAACATGGCGTGGCCGAAAGAGAGCAGTCCGGTGATCCCCAAGAGCAAGTCATAGCTCAGGGCATAGATTGCCAAAATGAAGATCTCAATCACAAGTCCCTGATAGAACTTCGATTGGCCGGGCTCATTGGCTAGCAGGCTGCTGAAGGGTTGCCCGTTGGCCAGAGCGATAATGAAGGGGAGTGCCATCAACAACAGGATGGTGATAATCACACCCCGGTTTGATCTCAAGATATTCGCAAAGGAGTTTTGACGGGTTGTTTCCATGGATCACTCCTTCCTGCCAAACAAACCCTGTGGCATGACCATCAGTATGATGACCATCAGCAGTACAGTCATGGCTGGCACGAGGGGGGGAGAGGGCTTGAAAGGCTCTTCCATGAAGGGAATGTTGATGCCGATTTGCCCATATTTGATGATGAATTGTTGCAAGAGTCCTACGATCAACGCGCCTGCAGCCGCACCAGGATAACTGGTGAGACCACCGATCGCCAAGGCCACTAGTATATTGATCAAAAGACTGTCTCCCAAGGTAGTTGTTAGCCCGGTGGATGGTGCGCCGATCACTCCTCCTAAAGCAGCCAGTCCAACGCCTAAAGCGAAAACAATCGTAAAGATCCTCTGGACGTTGATCCCCAAGGCCTCGACCATTTCACTATCTTGCACGCCAGCTCTCACGATCATGCCCAGGCGCGTGCGCTGTAGCAGCAGCCATACGGCAATCAGGACAACAAAGCCTAAGACTGTAATGAAGATCTCGTTGTAGGTTCGCACCCTACCGCCCAATACGCGTATGGTCGAGCACTTGTATTCCAGCAAGGCTCCTAAACTCTCTGCCGGGCAGCCTTCGCCGGTTCCTGCAAAGATGGAGGGCCGGTGCATAGTGAATTCAGGGGCGCCCCAAATGGTGCGCACCAATTCGATGATGATGGCATTTACGCCCAAGGTGAGCATCAGCACATATATGTGGGACTCATAGATTGGCCGGATCAGCGTCGATTCGATCAAAACCCCCAAGCCTGCGCCTGTGGCGACTGCCACTAAAATGGCTAAGATAAATAGCCAAGTGCTATCTAGAGTAAACAAGAAATTAGAAATGGGTGTGTTGAAGATGTAAATCAGCAGACCCAGCAAAGCGACAATGACAAAATTGATTATCGATTTCCTGATGGATCCTTGTTCTGGCGCGGCTCCAGCCGTTGCGGGGCGGCGATTTGCCGCAAATCCCGTAACGGTTATGCCAGCCAATATACTGCCAATTAGAATTCCGCCCACTCCGAGCAAGGGCGAGATCCCCTCGAACTGTTTGGGTTCAGGCACAACCACCTGCCCCTGGCTCGCCGCAAAGGCATAGTTGACCGGGCTGATCTCGTAAGATCCTACATCCCAATTGGTGATGGGATATTTAGGAAGGGTGAAGGCCAAAACAAGTAATGCCAATATCAGTCCCAGCCAAGGCCATAATCTTTTGATTCCAGGTGAGAATTTCAGCTTGTTAAGGATTTGATCCCAAACAGGTGACAACAAGAATCCTGAGATTAATAATGCGATCGGCGTAATCGCGTCTACAGCGGTATCTGGGCGAACGGCGACTGTCCAGCCCACGTAAGCCCCGATCATGAACAAAGCTCCGTGAGCCATGTTGAGTACGCTCATCAGCCCAAAGATGATCGAGAATCCTGATGCAACCAGGAATATGATCGAGCCTGTCGAAAAGCCTCTCAATAGTGTAATGACGACATTCTTATATCGCTCTCCGCCTTCGGCATCTTCATTTACCATGCCCCGGACGGCAAACGCAAAGATGACGATCAGGACGAGTAGAGTGATCCAGAATGTGCGATTTCTTCGGAAGGACGTCAAGAGTGAATTCATAGAATTATCCTTCTCCTTTATGCTGCTAAGCAGCTTCGAGGTAGCGACGGATGGTTTCGGGGTCATCAACCAAATCAGCCATTTTGCCTGATTTTACGGAGTGGCCCTCTTCGATGATCACATAGCTTTCCGCTAGCTGACTGGCGACTATGAAGTTCTGCTCTACGAGCAATACGGTCGTTTCTGCGGAAAGTTGGCGGATTGCATCCATCATCTGTTCGATAATCACTGGGGCTAGCCCTTCGCTGGGCTCATCGATCAGGAGCAGTTTATTTTCAGGCACCAGCGCACGGGCCACTGCCAGCATTTGCTGCTGCCCACCCGAGAGATTCGTTCCAGGCAGCTTGATCAAGCGTTTCAAGTCTGGGAACAAAGAGAAGATGAACTCCTCTTTCTTCTCCAGGTCACCCTTCTTGCGTTCGGCGATGCGCAAATTTTCCAGTACGCTCAAATCTCGGAATATTGCGCGGTGTTCGGGGACAAAACCGATGCCCATATCGGCGATGTCGTAGCTGCGCCGTCCCTGGATCTCATCGCCAGCGAGGATGATCTGACCTTTATTCGGGGGCGTCAATCCCAATACCGATTTGAGCGTCGTAGTTTTGCCAGCGCCGTTCCGGCCAAGTAGGGCTACAATTTTTCCTTTAGGTACCTCGACGGTGACACCCTGTAAGATATGGAACTGACCAATGAAGGTGTGAATGTCGTTGACTTTAAGGAGGGAGTTGTTTTCCATGTCCATGCCTCCTAACTCACCTGGAGATCGCCGTACAATTGACCCAGGTAAGCGCTCTGTACGACCTCGTTGGTAGCGATTTCCGCTGGAGTTCCTTCCGCAAGCACCTGACCCTGGTGCATCACTGTGATGTAGTCGGAGATGCTCATCACGACGTTCATGTTGTGCTCGACCAGCATAACGGTTTTCTGTCCAGCTCTTTGAACCTCGCGGATCAACTCGATCAATTCCGGAACCTGTTCGGCTGCCATGCCTGCAGTAGGCTCATCGAGCAAGAGTACCTCGGGGTCCGCAGCTAAGATGATGCCCAATTCCAGCTTTCGTTGCCCACCATGGGGCAAAGTGCGCGCTGGCAGCAAGGCTTCTTTTTCTAGTCCCACTTGGCGGATCACTTCCCAAGAACGTTCTTCGAACTCTTTGAAGTGTTTATGGGAGCGCATAAAGCGGAAGTTGCCGCGTCCTAGCGCTTGGCAGGCAAGCCGGATGTTTTCTAGAACTGTCAGGCTGGGGAAAATATTTGTGATTTGGAAGGATCGCCCAATCCCCAGGTGGGCTGTGCGGTGGAGGGGGAGGTGGGTGATATCGCGACCCTTATAGAATACTCGTCCCTGGCTGGGTGGCAAGTTTCCTGATAACAGGTTGAAGAAAGTTGTCTTACCAGCGCCGTTTGGCCCAATAATCGAGTGGATTGTGTTAGGTTGCACTTTGATGTTGACATTGGCAACTGCCACCAATGCTCCAAACTCTTTGCGTAATTGTTTGGTTTCTACTATGTTGTCGTCTGCTTCGAAGATCAATTCTAATAACGGCGGTGCCGTCTCCTGTGAATGTATCTCTTGGATCAGCTTCGGGACAGCCCAGGGATTGTCAGGGTCTTTGACCATCTCGACCACGTACATCGGCTGTAAAGCCTGATGGTCTTCCCTCCTGAAACTATACGTGCCTTTTGGGCCTTCGAAGCTCATCCCTTCCATAACGGGTATCATGGCTTCGGGTTTGGGGTTGCCAGCAGTGCGCTTTAGCGCTTCTACCAGGGCGACGCCCGCAGAGAAACCGCCACCAGTAAAGAGGTCAGGCGCTTCTCCGTATTCTTCGATATGTTTATCCGTCAGCCAGTTGTTGATGGGATTGTCTGGAAGCACATACGAGTACTTGCAAATACCGACCATCCCAACGGCGTCAGTTCCTAAGGTGTGACGGGCTTCACGATCACCCAACCCGCCGGTGACCTTCATATTCTCGAAGACCCCCAGATCGCGCATCTGGCTGAAGAGCTCACCGTATCCAGCCCCTGCCCATGATTGTACCAAAACATCAGCACCGCTCTCCAAGAGTTCTTGTAGATAGGGAGTGAAATCGGTTGTATCTGCAGGAGGGTAGACTTCTATGAGAGCCTTTCCACCATGCTGTTCGATGATTTTGCGCCAGGCAGCTGTGCTCTGATGCCCAAAGGCGTAGTCGGGAGCAATGTAGCAGAAAGTCTTGCCCAGGTTTTCGACTGCATATTGGCCTCCTGCGACGGCATCTTGACTGACGCTGGCGGCCGTACGAAAAACAAACTTGTTCCAGTTTTCGCCCGTAATGCTGTCGGCAGCAGCCGGTTCTACCAGCAGGATGCGACCATATTCCTCAGCGACTCTCGTCAAGATGATTGCGGTGGCACTCGATACTCCACCTTGGAGTATGTCGACACCCTGTTGTCGAATTAATTCGCGCGCCTTGCGGCCACCTGTTGCTGCGTCGCCGGCATCATCCTCGATAATCAACTTGATAGATCGCCCTGAAACTATCCCTGATCCTTCAGTCGCATATTCGATCCCCAATTTCAGGCCACGGACCTGCATGGTGCCATAATAATCCAACGGACCTGTTTGGGTGGTGATAACGCCAATTTTGATGGGTGTATGGCCAGACGCCTGGTCTTTTAATTTTGAGAAAAAGCTCTCAGGCATAAGTCTTCCTCCTGACCTAATGCATGCAATTCGGAATAAAAAGGGTGGATGGCGAGCATCGCACGCCATCCACCCCTTTTATTATAGAAGTTTTCAATGTGCGATAGGGTGTGTCGGGGAGTCTACTCGAGAGCTCCCCGACGCTTGGATTTCAATTTAAAGTTTATTCTCCGGTCAAGCTGCCGTAAGGCAGGTCGCCGCAGCGGTCTTTAAGCTCTTCCGGTAACAGGCAAGGCGGTTCGGGAGTTGTCGTGGTGATGTACTCAAAGAACATGGCATCAGGATCGTCCACGTTGAGCAGTGTCATAACATACATATCCTGAATGGCAACATGATCCTCAGGACGGATGTAGACAGTGCCTTTGGGTCCTTCGAACTCCATACCTTCCATCGCAGCGATCATTTCAGGGGCGCCGGTCACGCCACCTGTGACCTTGAGGGCTTCCACAAGCAAGATGGCTGCATTGGCGCCATCGCCATCGAAAAGGTCGGGGTAAACGCCATAGCGTTCCTTAGTCTCTTCAACCAGCCAATCGTTGATCTCATTGTCGGGTGCTGAGTAATGGTACAGGATCGAACCAGTCGAACCAATGGAATTGCCAAAGAAGGCGGGCAGTGCCACGTTGTCAACAAAGGATGCTGCCATGGCCATTTCAGCGACCACACCTAGGTCTAGCGCTGCTTGCATGATGGCGATGAATCCGCCACCTGCCCAGGTTGGGATCCAGGCCTGCGCGCCGGAGTCTAGGAGTTGCTCCATGTAAGGAGTGAAATCGGTTGTGTCGAAGGGAGCAAAGATGTCATCAACTGGGAATGTACCTCCATACATTGTGCAGGCATCCCGATAAGCTGCAGCACCGCCCCAGCCAAAGCTGTAGTCCGGAGCAATCTGTACGAAAGTGTCGTATTCTTGAGTGACATATTCGCACAACGCCATGGCATCTTGGTAGTTCTCGCGGCTGGTGCGGAATGTGTATTCATTGAAGCCTACGCCAGTGATATCGTTGGCTGCTGCGGGTGCTACGATGAGGATGGTTTCGTTTTCTGCGGCAATCTCTTGAAGCGTTGCGGTGTTTCCAGAGCTTACCGTACCAACCAAGACATCGACTTCATCGACCTCGATGAATTCGCGGGCTACTGAGGTGGTTAGATCGGGATTTGTCTGGTCATCGCCAAGTAGCACCTCGATCTCACAGTCGCCCAACATGAAAGTATTGCTGCCGTCTTCAACGGTGAATACGTCGCCAACGCTGCCAGCTGCGCCAGTCGCGTATTCCATACCCAGCATAAAGCTGCGGATGATGTGCGCACCGTAGATGGCCAGGGCGCCGGTGGCATCGGTGATCAGACCAACCTTGATGGGCTCGTCGCATGATACACCATGTGAATCTGCCATCGCGGGTTGAACAATCATGAGCATCGGCACGAGAATGACAATCAACATGAACATGTGGAATAAACGTTTAGACATATTTCTTCTCTCCTTGATCGATCAGTTAAGATTCGTATAGTAGCTATGTTAGTGGAATGGTTTTGGATTGTCGTTTTCCAATATCAAGTCGCCGGGCACCACCTCCTTTCAGTAGTCTGATAATCTAATTCCTTGTGTATTTTCGTTCTAGTCAATCAGAATGACAATAGGTATCTCCAAATCAATTTTCACATCCTCTAAATGATCGCCTCAACCGTTATTTATGTGAGGATGAAAAAATGTATTAAACTCATCCGGCTTTTCAATGAATGGAACATGCCCGGTATCGTCAATGACGACTTCTTTGTAAGTGCCTCCTGCCGCGGCGTACCGCTCAAGAATTTGGCGAGTTTGTGCGATCATCGGCTGGGGAGGGTAATCCTCTTCTCCTGGCCAGCCCGGCAGCAGTCCCATACGACCCAAGAAACCTGGGTCCGACGCAGCTGTATCGGAAACCACCAGGTCATGGCTGCCACGGATCCATAGGATTTTCGGTTTGGGGTCACATGAGATGATGTTCTGCACATCACCCGCGTATTTTGGCGATGTGGCGTTAGTTGCGCCCCATTTGCCAGGTGCCATGTGGGGCCAGTTCGCTGATTGCTCGGAATCCCCAGGGATATCTTGCTCCCCGAGATGGGTGGAGTTCATCGCCTTCACCAGTTCATCCTCGCGCGCCGAGATGAAGGGTGGTTTGACCAGTAATGCTCGCAGCGCTGAACGGGGTGAAAAATCGCTTTCGGTGGACATGTCACCCTCGCCCATGCGTTTGATCAGCTCAGGGTTCGACAGTCCACCCCCCGAGCCAGCGAAATCGGGCGTTGTGGGTGTTCCATCGGCATCGCGTGTGGCACCGAATCCAAAGGGTGAGCCAGGGTCTGCCAGGGTAACGCTTAGGAAACGCTCTGGGGCTATCATTAGCATGCGCCATACCACCATACCCCCCAATGAGTTGCCGACAATATGGGCTTTATCGTATCCCAGGAGGTCGAGCAGCGCGAATGCGTCGTGAGCGAAATCTTCCATGCCACGCGTAGCATCGACTTTGGCTCCGGAATCAGCTTCGCCAAATCCGCGCTGATCGGGCGCAATACCTCGGCAACCCCTTGGTAAGCTGACAAGCATTTCTTCCCACCATGTCGCTGAAGACACATTGCCGTGCAGGAAGAGCACGGGGGTGCCGTCCTCTGCTCCAGAAAAAAGGACCCGGGTTGTAATGCGCTTTGTGGTGACAGTTTTGGCAGTCACGCCTTCACTTGTTGGTATTGACATGTGTACTCCTAAAAACGGTCAATGTGGTTACTAATTTTGTCATTGCGAGAAAGCAGCGCCGACGAAGCAATCTCCATGTGTTGATTTGGATTGCATCGCCACCTGCGGTGACTCGCAATGACAAATAGAGTTCATAAATACATCTCCCTCAATTTAGCTTTCTCGACCTTGCCGTACGCAGTGTAAGGCAGATTGTCGGCAAAAATGACTTGTTTGGGGATCTTGAATTTTGCCAGGCTGTTGAGGGCAAAGGCCATCAATTCACCTTCGGTAACTTGCTGGCCTTCCTCTGTGATCATGACCATCAGACCGACTTCGCCCCATTTCTCATGGGCTTTTCCAATCAGGGCAGCATCCTTGATCGCGGGATGTTTCTTGTAGACCGCCTCCACCTCGGCAGCATAGATGTTTTCACCGCCGCTCTTGATCATATCTTTGTAGCGGCCATCGATGTAGAAGAAACCATCGTCATCTTTGTGAACTATGTCTCCCGTGTGGAACCAGCCACCTTTGATGGTTTCTGCTGTGGCCTCGGGGTTGCGCCAATAGCCCGAGCAGACGTGCGGACCCCAAATTAGCAATTCGCCCGCTTCTCCATCGGAAACATCATCCCCTGTCAGAGGGTCGACAATGCGCATCTTGCTATGGAAGATGGGCTTGCCCACCGAACCTGTTTTTGGAACCGAGTCCTCGTCCGTCATGCTGAAGCAGTTGGGGCCTACTTCAGTGAGGCCATACCCTTGCCGGAATATGATACCTTTCTTCTCACGCCAGGCCTGCATCAGTTTTGGTGGACAGGGCGCGCCCCCACTGATAAAAAAGTGCACGTGACTGAAGTCGGCCTCAGCGAAGTAGTCGGAATCCATCCACATTTGGAAGAGCGTTGGCACACCCAAGATCACGGTGCAGCCCTCCTCCAGAATCCATTGCATGGACACCGCCGGATCAAAATCGCGTGCTAGGATAATGCGTCCCCCCAAGTAGAGCAGGGGGGTCAAGAAGGCAAATAATCCTCCAGCATGAAAGAGTGGAGTATAAACTGGAGATATATCATGTTCGGTTAATCCCCAACTTGCGACGGTGTTCAAGCAGTTATAAAGAATTTGGCGGTGAGGGATCACAGCACCTTTGGGGTGGCCCGTAGTGCCTGACGTATATAAAATGCAATAAGGGCTGTCTCGATCGAGCGCCGGCCTTTGCGGCTCATCTGAGGAGGCTTTTTCGAGACCCTCCTCGAGGGGCAGGGAATCATCAAGTGCAGCACCACGCAAGGTTACAATATGCTCCACCGCAATGTTGGGAGAAATTTCTTCGAGCTTGGGAATGAACTCTGGCTCGCAGAGCAATACTTTGGGCTCCAGGTCATTGACCATGTAAGTTAACTCGCTGGGGGTCAGTCGCCAGTTAAATGGTGAGAAAATTGCCCCGATTTTTGGTAGCCCGTAGAACAAATCAATAAAGGTAACGCTGTTTTTGGCCAGAATGGAAACCCGATCGCCTTTTCCGACACCGAGGACATCCTGCATAAAATTTGCCAGACGGTTTGCACGCGAATTCAACTGGTGATAGGTAAATCGTTGACCAGTTTCTAGTTCCACTAGAGCGACCCGGCCTGGAGTTAAATCAGCCCGTTTGCTCATCAGATCAGCTGCATGCATACGAGTCCTCCAATATCTCCTCTGCTACTCGATCACGCAAGAACTTACTGCTACATTAAATGCCAATAGAAAGAAGTACCCCTGAATTGTGTCCATACTAGCATATCCGAGTTTCTAGCCGGTTACAGATCAGTCGATTTTGGCGAGAAAACCGAGAACTATTGTGTTGAACTCCTCCGGTCGCTCCCAGCATGAGGCATGCCCGGCTCCCGGGATGATATGCAGCTCAGCGTGGGGAATGGCGTCTTTAAGGATCTTGGCATAGGGAATACCTTTGATCAGATCCAGTTCGCCTGCCATGATGCAGGTTGGTGCCTTGATCTTCCTGAGACGCTGCGTGAAATCAACATCGAAGAAGGCTTCGCATAGGTTGCCCACAGCTGGGAAATCTAATGATTGATAGCGCTCTTTAGCATCTTCCAGGATTGGAGTGTTGGCCGCGATCCAAGCCGGAGAGAAATTCCAGGGGACGGTTGCATGGAAGAATCCCAGCGGATCCTGTGCTTTGAGCATGTCCACCCAGCTCTCGATCACCAGACGCAGTTCTGGTCCCACCTCGCTGACGGTGTCGATCAGGATCAGGCTGCGGGTTTTGGCGGGATATTTAAGCGCGAAAGCCTGGGCGACCTCGCCGCCGTAAGATATTCCAGCGATATGCGCATAGTCAATGCGTAATTTTTCGAGCAATGCAGCCAGGTCGTCTGCGTGAAGTTCCATAGTGTATGGATCCTGGGGATGGTCGGATTGCCCCTGTCCCCGGCAGTCGTATTGCAGCAGACGGTAATGTTTCGACAGGGTAGCGGTCTGGAAGATCCAACTTGTGGCGGCACTCATGATCAACCCATTGTTGAGCACTAGTACAGGTGCGCTCTCGGGGCCGTGGAGTTCGTAATACAGGTTTACATTATTGACATTAGCTATGGACATAGAATTTCCTCTGGACGTATTCAACGTATTCTACATTCCAATATTCCTATTGATCAATTTCCAAATCGCTGATCCAAACCAGGGCTTCACCATCGAGTACGATCTCGCCGTCGGTGTTGGTAAGGGTAGTTCTGAGGTTGACAAGATCCTTCTCTGGGCGCAGGCGGATGATCTCAACCGAAGTGGTAATTTCTTCACCTGGGTAGGCGGGAGCTAGGAAATAGAATTTCTGTTTTAGCCAGTTGGTGCCGCGGCCGGGAAGCTTCGTCCCCAGGATGTCGGACACAGTTGCTCCCAATAACCCGCCAGGGAGTGGCGTTCCATGTAATCCGATTGACTGCGCATAGACACTATCCAAAATAACTGAGTTCTCTTCAGACACTAACTCACAGAACTCATTCAATTCATTCAACCCAAACTCTTTGGTTTGCGAGATCCTGTCACCGATATTCAGCCCTCGATGTTGGCGTGCTTCAGCGTGGTAGTCTGGAGGGGTGTAGCTGACTTGTTCGAACGATGGCATGCTGCCAGGTAACCAGACTCGACTTTCTCCCTGGCAGCCATAAGTCTTATCGAGTTGGATGATGTTCGTTCTGATTAACGCTGTTTCGGGGGTGGGAAGTTCTGTGACTTCAAGATAGATCGTGACCTCTTGCCCCACAAAAGTTGGATTGGGGAACATCAATTCCTGAGAGATCTGAAGTGTGCCTGAGCCGGGCAGAAGGGCCCCCAAACTGCGCCCGATAGTGCTGTAAAGCAACATGCCATGGGCGACGGTGTTCCCGAATTTTGTGCGCTTTGAAAATTCCGGGTCTATGTGGATGGGATTGTCATCGCCAGAGAGTGCTGCAAAGCGGTTGAATTCTTCCTGAGTGAAAGATTTCTTATAAGTTGCAGTCAGCCCGATTTTCATATTTGTTTAGATGTTGGAAGATTGAAACATGATTTTGGATTGCTGCCCGGCTACAATCTCCATAATCTAACCTCCAAACTTATTATAATGAACTACATCCTTAAGTGCTAACTTTCCCTGGAGTAACGCGGCCAGTTTGTATTTATCACCGCGCTGGAATTCAGTGTGGGCTTCAACGGGTTGAGTTGGACGCTCTTTGTGCTGCTCATCATGGAAACCCAAAGGAGTCACTGCGATGATTTCAATATCATCTGGAATATCGAGCATTGACTTGAGAGGTTCAGGGTCCATCATGGGGTTCCCAAACCAGCGTGTTCCCAACCCCATTGCGACCCCAGCTGCCATCAGGTTGGCCATGGCCGCGCCAATGCTGCAAAGGTCCCAGTCTCGGATAGTATGCTTGTGTGTGCTATGCGCTAAATAAGTGCGCTGGTGTCGGCAAAGAATGATGAAACAGGGGGCATTATAGAACGGGTCATAGAGTGTCAACAAATGTTCGATGAATGATTCTGGGGTGCCTAATAATTGCCGGAACACGAATTCTGCCTGGGTGACAACCAGGTATTCGGCAATTTGCCGCGCCTTGGTTGGATCATCTACAACGACGAATTCCCACGGCTGGGTATTGGCCGGGCTGGGAGCAGCGGTGGCAGCCTGCAAAATCTGTTGGATCAATGTGCGCTCTATAGGATCAGGCTTGAAGCGCAAAACTCCTTGTCGCTGGGTGATAGCTTCGAATGCGTCCATAAATTTTGAGAGGAAACCAGGAACGCAGGGAAAAACGGTTAGTAATTTCTATTTCATGGTTTCCTGGCTTCCTAATCGAATCACTTTGTGTACTGTTTTCTCAACTCGCGTTTGAGCACCTTGCCAGCCGCAGTGCGCGGTAGCGAATCCACGAAGGCAACCGACGTGGGGATCTTGAACTTGGCCAGTTTGCCCTGGCAGAACTCGATGATCTCTGTATCGGAAAGTTCGTGGCCTTCCTTGATGGCCATGATGGCCTTGCCGACTTCCTGCCATTTGGGGTGGGGCACCCCGATGACAGCTACTTCGGCGACCGCGGGGTGTTCATAGATCACGTTCTCCACTTCGGCGGGATACACATTCTCACCACCAGAGATGAACATGTCCTTCCACCTGTCGACGATGTAGTAAAAGCCATCTTGATCGTATTTGGCGGCATCTCCAGAGTGCAGCCAGCCGTCGACGATCGCTTCGCCTGTAGCTTCGGGCCTGTTCCAGTATCCTGTGGTGACGTTACCCCCTTTGATGCAAAGTTCGCCGACTTCACCAGGTCCCAAGAGATTTCCGTTTTCATCCTTGATGCAGACTTCCGTGTGGATGACGGGTTTGCCCACGGAACCTGCTTTTGCAGTGGCATGTTCGGCGTCGATCAAGAACACCGTTGGACCGGTTTCAGTCATGCCAAAGCCTTGCTGGATGATGATTTTCTTTTCAGCGAATTCATGTACCAATGCGGGCGGCAAGGTTGAGCCGCCGCTGGCCCAACTGCGCACATGCGAGAGATCATATTTGTCAAATTCTGGGTATTGTGCCAGCATCAGGTATATCGAGGGCACCAAAAGAAGGACAGTGACGCTCCATTCCACCATTAGCTGCAGGAAATTTTCAGGATCGAAGGCGCGCATCACAATCAAGGTACCACCAGTATGGAATATTGGCCCGGCATACAATCCCAGCCCTCCGGCATGAAATGTGGGCAGCACATTCAGATTGACGTCCTGCGATGAAAGATCGATGGCCTGACCCATACCCACTGCGTTGTAGAAGAAGTTGCCATAGGTGACCTGGGCACCTTTAGGTTGGCCGGTAGTGCCGGAAGTGTACAAGATCGCCCAGGTATCGGTGTACTTCAATTCCGGCATTTCGACACCAACAGGTGAGCCAGCTGCCAACGCATCTTCATACGTCCATTCGCCTTCAGAAGCTTCGTCAGCCATCACAAGATAGAATTCGCATTCGATTAGAGATCTCAGTTTATCCACGGTTTCGGCAAACTCTGGCTCGTAGATTAGCAGGCGAGGCGAACAGTCGTTGAGGATGTATTCAAGTTCAGGGGGAGTCAAGCGCCAATTTAGCGTCGTAAGGATTGCACCCATCTTCCCGCAGGCAAACAGGATCTCATAGTAGTCGGAACTGTTTCCAGCCAGGATTGCTACCCGATCCCCCTGGTTGACCCCCAATTCTTGAACAAGAAAGCTCGCAAAGCAGTTCGCCCGTTGATTGAATTCGGCGTATGTGAATTGCCTGTCCGTGTGAGCATCCACGACGGCGATCTTGTCAGGAGTGCGTTCTGCATGGCGTTTGATCCAGTCGAAATGGTACATGAAATTTCCACCTTGTCTCGTTAACCTGCCCGAAATGCCAGGAAGGTTTGTATCTCGTCGCCTTCGCCGCGCTCGACGAACTCCGCTTGCAACGGGGTGCCGATCATGATCGCTTCTGGATTGGCGGCATCCAAGCCTAAGATTTGGGCACTGATTTTTACTCCGTCGGCCAATTCGACCACGCCAGCCACATAGGGTTTGTCGCGCCCATAGCCTGCGTCGATCATGGCCGTGGGTGCGATATAGATGGATGTAAACGCGGCAAGCTTTGCCTCCCCATCGAGTTCGGCCCATTCTAATTGGTCACCAAAACATTGGGGACAAATGGCGCGCGGTGGCAGATAATTGGCATTGCAATCATCACAGTGGGATGCCATCAATTTTTTTTCATTCAAATATTCCTGGAAGGATGCTGCAGTGAACGCCCGCTTTGTAGTAGAAATTTTGTTTGGCGACATTCTAATTTCTCCTCTCGTAGATATGCACTACACATGTGCCACCTGTACCGCCGACGTTGTGGGTTAGTGCCAAGGGAATATTTCCGGCGACTTGCCGCTCTCCTGCCTGGCCGCGCATTTGCTTAAATATTTCAACCGCCTGGCCTGCACCTGATGCGCCAACAGGATGTCCTTTGGATTTCAGCCCACCAGAGGAATTGATGGGTTTAGAACCATCCCGAGCAGTGACGCGGTCTTCAGCAGCTTTGTAACCATCCCCCGGAGCAAAGAAGCCCAGATCCTCGGTGGCGACGATCTCCGCAATTGTAAAACAATCATGCACTTCAGCCAGGCGAATGTCGGCTGCTGATACTGCGGCCATCTCGTAGGCGTCCTGGGAGGCAATGCGAGCCGCATTGATGCTGGTCAGATCTTCCCGGTCATGCAGGGCTGCATCTGATGCCTGTCCTGTGCCGATGATGTGAATGGGATGGTCTGTGAAGTTATTGGCGATTTCATCAGAGACCAGTAATAGAGAAACCGCCCCATCGGTGATCGGCGAGCAGTCGAACAGGCGCAGCGGCCAAGCGATCATTGGATTGGCGCGGTCGTCATGTAGGAAGTCCCATTGGTCACTCCAGGTGGGAACCGGTTTGCCCTTTTTCTTGGCCGAAGCAATGCGCCCACCCATCCAATCGGGTATAGTGACGCCAAACTGGGCATTGGGGTTGAGCGCACCATTTTCGTGATTCTTGATGGCCACATTCATTAAGTGTTCAGGTTGCATGCCATATTTGTGCATATAAGCCGAGGCGATGGCGGCATAGAAACCAGGGAAGGTAAATCCCGCCGGGACCTCGAATAGGGTATCCGCGGCCGCGGCCAATGTGTCAGTGACTTCAGCCGTGGGCAGGTTGGTCATCTTTTCGATGCCGCCAACCAAGACGATGTCGTACAGTCCGGAAGCGATAGCCAGGATGCCCTGCCGTAAGGCAACGCCGCTGCTGGCACAAGCATCTTCGATGCGTACCGCTGGGCGAGAGGCTAAGCCGGCCACATCAGCCATGATCGGGGCAGTGTGGCTTTGCGCCTCGAAGAGATCGCTGGAAAAATTTCCAATGTAGACTGTCTCGATGTCGGCGGGGTTGAAATCTTTGTCGACAGATTGCCGCATGGATTGAAAGGCTTCGACGAACAGATCGCGGCTGCTTTTGTTAGGGAAAGCGCCGAACTTGCTCATCCCTGCGCCAACAACGGCAACGCCGCGATGAAGTTTTTTCTGGCTCATGGTGATGGTCTCCTTGTTTAATTTGTACACAGATTTCTCGGATAAACACTGATAAAAAATATTTATCCGTTTGATCCGTGTCTATCCGTGTCCCAATAAGAATGTAAAAATTATTTCGTTACGAACTGTTCTCGTAAATCTCTTTTCAAAATCTTGCCCATTCCCGATAGCGGCAAGGCATCCATGATCTCGACACTCTTGGGAACTTTGTAGCGTGCCAAATGGTCACGCATGTGCTCCAGAAGTGCATCTTCTGTTGCTTCAGAATCTGGTTTTAGGACGACACAAGCTTTGCCGACCTCGCCCCAGGTTTCATGGGGGAGGCCGATAACAGCGCACATGTGCACTGCGCCATGTTTGTAGAGCACATTTTCGATTTCAGCGGGGTAGACGTTTTCGCCCCCGGAGATGAACATATCCTTGACCCGATCGCGTACGTAGAAATACCACTCCTCATCGTATTCGACGATATCGCCGGTATGGAACCACCCTTCATCATCTAATACTGCTGATGAAGCTTCCGGATTCTTCCAATAGCCAGAGAATCCCGATGGCCCCTTGAGCACCAGCTCTCCCGGTTGGTTTGGACCCAGCGGGTTGTTCTTCCCATCTACCACACGTACATCGATGAAGAAATTGGGACGACCAATGCTGCCCGCCTTGCGGATGGCGTCCTCAGGCGGCAGGGCGAACAACCCTGGACCGTACTCCGTCATCCCGAAACCCTGTTTGAAGCGGATGTCTTTTTCAACAGTATATTTTTCTACCAGGGGGACCGGCAGAGGCGCACCGCCGCTGGTGCAGAATCGCAGGCTGGTCATATCAGATGACTCCCAGTTGGGAGCCTGGGTCATGATCTGGTACATTGTGGGAACACCTGCGAAGACAGTGACTTTTTCGCGTTCGATGAGATTCAGAACTTGCTCGGGGTTGAACTCGCGGGTCAAGATGGTCGTGTTCCCAAACACGATTTGCGAAGAAATATAGGCGAACAAGCCTCCCGCGTGGAAGAGTGGGAAAACGCAAAGGTATATATCGTCATGAGCTAGATCGTGGATGACTGTGTTTAGAACATTCCAGCATACCTGCCGATGGCTGATTTGAGCGCCCTTAGGGAGGCCGGTAGTGCCGCCTGTGAATAACAGGCAGGCGGTGTCTTCTTTGTGTACGCGCTCATTGGTCACAGGTGTATTTGGTGAAGATTTCAGAACGCTATCATATCGTATGCTGGCCGAGTCATGGCCTGAGCCTGGTGCCGAGATGCCCTCCCCTTCGATATGCAGATAACGAACGTTGGGTACGTTGTAGTTGGCAGCAATTTGCTCAACCTCATCTCTGAACTCATCGGAGTAAATCAGTACTGTGGGTGTGGTGTCTTCCATTAAGCCCACGAGCTCGCGCCAGTGCAGCCGCCAGTTGAGGGAGGTGTGGATGGCCCCTAATTTGCCACAGGCGTAGAACAAGTCCAGGTGCTCGATGCCATCATGGGCCAGGATCGCCACCCGATCTTGGAAGCCAATTCCAGCAGAATCCCGGAGCCAGTTGGCCAATCGATTAACGCGCCGATTCCATTCTTTATATGTCAGTCGTAGTTCAGGATCTTTTCCAGCATCGATGATCGCCAACTTGTCTGGCGAATAGATTTCTCTTCTTCCTAAATAATCTCCAATATACATAGATTGCCTCCGATATTTCCGGCGTGAATTTTCAGCGTGCTGCTCACGCAAAATCTGTTGACTTGGCAGCAAGAAATTTCCTCAAGGTTGGCCAGAAGAAATCAGGCCTTTCCATATACGTCATATGCCCGCATTCGGGTATCATGATCAGACGGCTGTTGGGCAAGATGTCTACCATTTTTGCTTGCTGCCAGGGAGGGATTGCCCGATCCTGCTCGCCAATCAAGATAAGGGTCGGAGTCATCACATTGTGATAGGCTTCAGGGTCATTATCAATATTCTCGAAGAAGGGGTTTTGCGCCTCCGTCAAGCGGATTAGACAATACTTCTTATCTATGTAGCGATCATAGAACTTGAAGCGTCCACGCTCCATTGCCTCGCCATAGATCTTGCGAGAAATTTTCTCACCAAAGGTCTTCTCGTACAGGTATTGTGTGTAGATGTCGAAGACTTCATCCGTAGAATGATAGAAACGAAGTGAGATGTCTTGATACATCTGGAAAAGAGTCTCACGAGTCAGCAGGATGCCAGAGAGTGTTAGCGTGTGCAGGCGATCTTGATGCAAGCGACCTAACTCTGCCCCGATAAAGCCACCATAGGAAACACCAATGGGATGGATTTTTTCAACTTCGATCTCGTCCATCACGTTGATCAGGTAATCCGCCAAACGGTTGATGAAATAAGGCTCATCTTCCTGGGATGATTCTCCCTGCCCAAAATAGTCGTAGAGCAGGATATCGTAATCGGGGTGCAGGAAAGGCACGGTGCGATACCAGGACTTGGTCAACATCGCCAGCCCGTTGAGGAAGACGACGACTTCCTTTTGGCCTTCACCAAAATATTCCCAGTAGATCTTGCGAGTACCGTCTTCTACAGAGATGAAACCGGTTCTTGAGGGAGTGAATTTTTCGTTGCTAGACATTAGCACCTTTTCTATTGAGAACGTGCTCCCAACCAATCTACGATCTCCGGCCAGAGCTTATAACGCGCGCTGCCGCTGATCATAATCCCGACATGCGTAGACGGTATGACCTTGAGTTCTTTGTCCTCGCTGGAGATCAGCGACATGATGCTTTCCGATTGGGATTGGGAGACCAGGTGATCGTATTTGGCTACAATGTTAAAGAGTGGCGCTTTAATATTCGCCAGGTCTACAGGTTGACCGTTGATGACATGTTCTCCTTTGATGAGCTTGTTGCCGCGCAAATACGTCTTGACGAATTGGCGGAAGGCCTCGCCGGAGAAAGGAATTACATCTTCAACCCAGCGGTTGATTACTTGCCAGGCTTGAACAGCAGCTTTGTCATCAACCATTTTCATAAGATTGATGTATGAGCCCACAAAATTCTCGACCGGTTTGAGCATCTTTGCCCAATGGCGGATAAGCTCTCCTGGTACATTGCCAACTGTATCAATCAATTTGTCGATGTCGATGCGCCCTTCGTCAAGCCACATCGCCATGGAACCTTCGGGTTGGCTGGAAAAGTCGATTGGCGCAGTCAACAAGATCAAATTTCGCAAGGGAGCATCTGGATAGAGGGCTGCATAAACCACGGAGATTGTCGCTCCAAGGCAATACCCCAGCATACTGATCTGATCCGCTTCAGAATGACGTAGAACCTTCCGAATCGCGCGCGTCAGATATTCGGTTACATAGTCATCGAAGGTGGTATCTTGATCTTCTGGACCAGGCTCCCCCCAATCCAGCAAATAAATTTCGAATCCTTGTTGGAGCATGAATTCAATAAAACTGCGCCCAGGGACCAGATCGAAAATGAAGGGCCTATTGATGAGGGCATATACAAGCAAGAGAGGAGTCGGGCAGCGCTCTTCTTTTGGTTTTGTAGAAGGATAGTAAAAAAGCTTGGATTTATTGAGCCGCCAAATTTCCTCACGTGGGGTTTGATCGATTGGCGCATCATAAGAGTCAATGATCGCTCGCATGCTATTTACATAGCGGGTGTAGGTCCTCTGCACAGCTTCGGCAGCCTCGCTGGAAAGTGCAGTCGAATCTTCAAGTTGGTAAAAAAGGTCGTCCCAGGGGTGAGGTACCGGGGATTTGGTTTCCATCTTGCTTTCCTATGATTAGATAATCATTTGTTTTTGGTACTTTGTAGATCGATGAGTTCATCCATCTTGGCATTCAGATCATCCAGCGCCATCTCTAGATGTGTCAATCGTTGTGCGATATTGATGATCTCCTTACGCGTTGGCAAGCTCATAAGCTGTAAATACTGCTCCATCATATCGCCGAACTGACGCCGAAATAAGGTCATGGAGTCCAGACTGCCCTCCAATTGCTGTCCCATGGATTCGGCGAAACTCTTGCTTCCCACAGCCTCACTGATCACACCTGACCAGGATTTTTGAAAGTTATCATAGAATTGAAACATCTGTGCAAAGGGATCAGCGATGGGTTGTGCTTCTCCCTCATTTTGGGCATTTATTGTGCCGTCTTTCTTCTCTTCACTCATCTCGACCTCCAAGTGGAAGTGGATCCGCCTTCTCGCTATTCTTCGATCACATAGCTACCGGGAGCATCCATGATGGGCGAGAACTCGTCGTTACCCATCGAAGGTGGGGCAACCTTTTTTCCAGAACGCTCAGATAGCCAGGGGATCCAATCGACCCACCAACTGCCTTCATGATGTTCAGCGCCAGCCTTCCATGTAACGGGATTTGTAGTCTCATCATCGTTGGTCCAGTACTCACGCCGCTTTTTGTCCGGGTGATTGATGATCCCTGCGATGTGCCCGCCCGTGGTCAAAACGAATCGTAAGGGACCACCTACAAGTTCACGCATCAAGTAGGCGCCCTCCCAGGGGACAATATGATCTCCTAGCGCAGCAACCGTATACGTAGGTGTCATGATATTCCCCAGATCGACCCCGACGCCCTTGATGGTCAACTCATTCTTTTTGATCAATTTATTGCCCATGAAAAATTCCCTGACCAGGAATTTATGAACTCTGCCCGGAACGCGGGTGTTGTCGCTGTTCCAATACAAAAGATCAAAATCGGGAGGCGTCTTGCCTAACATGTAATTGTGGACGACATAGTTCCAGAGCAAGTCATTCGAGCGCAGCATGTTAAATGTGGCGGCGATGTTCTTTCCGTCAAGGTAGCCGCCGCTGACGTCGATCAGCCATTCAAGGAATTGCACCTGTGGCTCGTCGATGAAAACGGACACATCGCCAGCGTTCGTGAAATCCTGATGCGTCGTGAAATACGTGGCTGAATTGACAAAATCATCGCCAATTACTGAGAGATATGCTAGGGTGGTCTGTAGGATGATGCCTCCGAGACAATAGCCAGCCAGATTTACCCTCGCTGAACCGGTAATAGCTTTGATCACTCTTAAGGCATCTAGTGGCCCCAGATCGACATAATTGTCCCATTCCAAATGCAATACGCTCTCGTCTGGGTTTTTCCAACTGATTGCAAAGACAGTAAATCCAGCATCGACCAGATATTGGAACATAGAATTTTCTGGTCGCATGTCCATAACGTAATACTTATTGATCCATGGGGGGATCATCAGCACGGGAATGTTGTGCACCTTCTTGGTAGCAGGCGCATATTGGATTAATTCGATCAGCGGGTTGCGATAGACGACCTTCCCGGACGTGGTCGCTAGGTCGATACCGAGCTGGAAGGCGTCTTTGCGAGTATGGCTGACGCGCCCCCGCTGCATATCCTCGAGCAGATTTTGGAATCCTTGCACCAAATTTGCCCCACCAGTCCGGGCGATTTCCTGCATCACAACCGGATTGGTCATCAAGAAATTTGAGGGGCTGAGTGCATCGCCGATCTGTTTCCCCCAAAACTTGGTGCGGTGATGGATCTCAGGATCAACCCCTTCCAGGCTGTCCGCCATCCCCTCCATCCACTGCGTTGTGATCAAGTAAGCTTGCTTCATTACATCAGCAGCCAGATTCTCGTTCCAAGCCTCATCCCTGAATCGGCTGTCAGCTTCAACGACTTCTCCAGACGAACCGCCGTATAGGCTGGCATAAGTATTCGCAGTCAATTCCATGCCTTTGAGAGCGGCAATCGTGCTGGCCTGCTGCATCTGGCCAATGGCTGCCACTGTCTTGTTCATGGTGTCAAACATCGTCTTCCACATGATGAGCCGCTACCTCCTTAGTAAATGCCGGGAAGAACCCAAAATATAATTTGAGAAAATATCGGTATTTACACAGGTTTTGAGGTGAAATCGATTAGTATAAATTCAAGCCACATACCGCAAAACACGTAACCAAAAATTGACGGTGATTCCAAGAAAATGAATCCACTAAGAGCACGAAGGATCATAACGTATTCTTTTTCTTTCATGATCTTAGTAGCTCAGCTCATTTGTAACCAAAATATTGTCATTGTGAGACCTTGCAAGGATCGATGCAATCTGAATTTTGGACAGGAGATTGCTTCGTCGGCTGCGTCTCCTTGCAATGACATCCATTACAAGTACTTATGAGGGGTTCACTTAGTAGACTGCAAACGATGTATCTAAAATTTTTCCTTTTTGTGCTTTGGCCGGTCTCCTGACCGTGCCGAAGTGACTCGGTCGGGAGACCGATTACAGCAAAAGCACATATTTCGTTTACTGTCTACTTAGTGCTCTTCGTGGAAAATGTAATTATTCTTCCTTGTCGGAACCCGTCCAGATTTTCATCCAATCAGCCTGCGCATCCATCGCCTTCTGGGTAGCATCTTGCCAGGTTTTCAAAGGATTTTGTAAAGCCTCAGACCATTTTTCGGTTGCCGGTGGAAATTCGAGCCCTTTGAGCATCTCGAACCATTTGTCCCACATTTCTTGTTGGGTAGCACCCCAACGTTCGCCCATCTCCTGAAATTTACCGACCGATTCGACGGCCTGCTCGGGCAAGCCCTCCATGGATTTGAAATTCTCAACCCAGCTTTGGGTCCATTCGGCCTGAGAGCTGAAAGTGTTCTTGGCGGTTTCCTCCCAGGTTTCCAGGGTGTTTTTCCACATCTCCATGTCGGGCGCGTCACTAAATGATTTGACGCTCTCAGCCCATTTGTCCATGAGAGCCTTTTGAGCCTCGCTCCAGGCTTTGAACATCTCTTCAGCTTGCTTGGTCCATTCTGACATTTCACACCTCCAAATCTTCGCGTGAAAAACTAGATGAATATGCCGGTGGGTGTCACGAAAGGCGCAGTGAGGCGATGAATTGTTCCAATACTCTAGCAAAAATGTTGGGTTGTTCGAGATGTGGGGAGTGCCCAGCATCAGGAATGAGAAACATTTCTGCCCGTGGCAATGTGTTTAGATATTGATTTCCAATCCTAGGGGGCATAATGCGATCCTTAGCGCCCCAAACCAATCCGACTGGCAGATCGAGTGCAGGAAGATCGGATTCTACGTTCCAGCGTGATACTGCGCTAGTGAAGGCTAAATATTGCCCTGGGGTGGCCGCGACCGCATCCTGGACGAGAGCCCGGGCCAGGTCACCTTTGCGTGGAATCCCAGCCATCCTAAGGGCATTGCGCATCAATGTGCGGCTGCCGAATTCCAGAGGAAGCAAAAGAGACTGCGCGAGGGGCCCTGATAGGATGCCATTGGGTGGCCCGGTGTCTTCCAGGAGCAATCCGCGCACACTATCCGTGAATCTGAGCGCGTACTCCGTGGCAACAACACCCCCGAGCGAGTGTCCGACAAGAATTGGGTTTTCAAGGTTCAGCGCTGAAATAAATTCAGCGAGGTCAGTCGAAAGATCCTCGATAGAAAGCTGGCCGTTTTTCTTCTGTAAGAGTTGAGTGCGTCCATGGCTACTGCCACAGCCCCTGAGTTCGGGGGCGAAGGCACGCACATTCGGGGGGATCCGCTCAAACTGAGGCAGCCACCAACGGGAAGAGGCGTAGTTTCCATGAATGAATACAATCGGAATTTTACCTGTTCCAGATTGTTGATATTGGATGATAAGGTTCTGTGTTTGTATCGAAGGCATTTACTGCCTACCGTTTACTGGGTACCGGTCATTGGGCAGACCACTGCCAAAGCGAGGCCGCCATGCTGATACCACCACCACTGGCACAGAAAAGCACCTTGTCGCCAGTTTTGGGACCCTTGCCTTGGTCGATGGCATCATCTAGAGCCATGATCACACAGGGAGAGCCAGTGTAGCCCCATTTGTCCATCACCCAATGGGTCTTCTCAATGGGCTGGCCCAGCAGTTCCATCATAGCTTCGATGGTGCGGAGATTTAGCTGGGTAAGCAAGTAGTAGTCGACATCGTCAAAGGTCAAATTGACCTTATCTAGAGCACCCTGGATCAGTTTGGGCCAGTACTCGGTGTTGAAAGTCTTGGGGAATTTTTTAACAAACTGTACCACCGGCTTGCCGCCGTATTGCTCCAGGTTTTTCGTAGTTGCAGGGAGATAGGTGCCGCCGCAATAGATTCCCAGCGCGTCGTGAAATTCGCCCTTGGCCAGCATTTTACTAGCCAAGAATCCTGGCTGTTCTCCAACACCTAGTAGCGCGGCTCCAGCGCCATCGGCGAAAAGATTAGCGGTGGTTTTATCAGCCAAGTTTAAATAGCGGCTCATACCATACCCCCCCGCAACCAAAACATACTTGAAATCTGGTTCTGTGGCGATGTAACGCGCACCCTGGTCGAGCGCGGTGACCCAGCCGGCGCAAGCGCTATTGACATCATAGCATCCCGCCTTGGTCGCACCCAATTTGTGCTGTACCACAATGGATGTACTGGGGGATAGATAATCTGGGGTATCCGTCGAAACGATGATCAGGTCGATCTCTTCAGGACGAACGCCCGTCCTCGCCAGAGCTTTCTGGCTGGCTGCGACGATCAGGTCAGAGGTGGTTTGATCGTCTGCCATCCAACGTCGTTCTCGGATGCCAACATTGTCGATCAGCCACTGGTTCGTAGAGATTCCTAGAACCTCATCGATCTCAGCATTGGTCACTACCCGCTCAGGGACATAGCTTCCTGTTGATAATATTTGTGCGAATCTAGTCATAATAGAGTAGACCTTTAGGGTTTTCAAACCCTAAAGGTCTCAATGCGTTCAGGTTCCAACAACAATTCCGCCATCGACTCTTAAGGTGACTCCGGAGATGTAGGTGGCTTCGTCGGATGCAAGGAATAAAAAGGCGTTGGCGATGTCTACGGGCTCGCCCATGCGTTTCATCGGAGTTTTGGCGATCATGCCTTCCAATATCTTCTCAGGCATTTGCTTGACCATCTCAGTCAGCGTGAAGCCTGGGGCGATAGCATTGACGCGGATCTTGTGACGTCCCAACTCGCGCGCCCAAACTTTGGTCATGCCGATCACTCCAGCTTTGGAAGCCACGTAGTTGGTCTGCCCAAAGTTGCCATCCAGGCCAACGATAGAGGTCGTATTGATGATTGCGCCACCCTCGCCTTGTTTGATCATGAAAGGTGCTACTGCCTGAGCGCAATTGAATACACCCTTCAAATTTACATCGATGACCAGATCAAAATTCTCTTCAGACATTTGGCCAGCCAGTTCGCCATCCTTGACTTTGACGAATAGGCCATCTCGCAGAACGCCGGCGTTGTTGATCAAAACGTCCACACGCCCATATTTATTTATTACATCGTCCACCCAACTCTGAACATCATGGCGGTCGGCCACATTAACTTTGTAGAAATCAACCCCTAATTCGGATGCGGTTTTCTCTCCCAACTCTTCAGCCAGGTCACAGATGATGACCTTGGCACCTTCTTCAACAAAGCGTTGAGCGGTGGCTTTCCCGATCCCGGCAGCTCCCCCGGTGATCAAACAAACTTTGTCCTTAAGACGCATTTATAGCTCCTTTTGTTCTAAATCATGGATAGGAATGAATTGTTGAATGAAGTGTACTGCATCTTTCCATTGTGTGAACCCGAGTTCTTCATCTGTTTGCACATGACGTATTGCACCTCGATAGTGCCGGGGACTATGGCCCTCAGATTTCGAATCTTCTTGGGGCTCACGCACAAATCGAATGACAAACGAGCAGATGGCGGGTTGCAATTCGTGTTTCGACATAGGTAACAACGTTGTGCTTTCGCAAAGAATCAAATTGCCCTTTGCTTCTTCATCAGGATAGCAAAGGGCCGTAACGAGATGGTTACAAATTGATTATTCCGTTAGGATCAGGCGTTGGTAGAGTTGTTCGGTTTCGGGAGCTGGGAGGACATCTAATTCTTCTTTTAGTGTATCCAGGCAGCGCTGGTACGTTCGGGCAACCTGACCATGGTCCCCAAGTTGATCATAGGCAGTCATCAAGTGCCGGTAGGCGCGTTCCCAACAGTTGTCATAGCTCAAAATTTGCTGGCACAAATGGATCGCTTCTTCAATGTTGTTGTTCTGTAGACTCAATTCACAATATTGATCAGCCGTGCGCAGATATAAAACGGACAATTGCTCTCGGTCTGCAGCGGCCCAGGTTTCGTAGCGTGCGTCTGGGAGGTACTCACCACTATAAAGCGCCAGAGCCTCCTCCATCAAATCGATGGCCTGAAGAGGATCATGAGCCATGATTTTTTCAGATTGATGGACGATCGTGGCGAACTGGGCAGCATCGATCAAGAGGTCAGCTTCTGGTCTTATGGAGTAAGTGGTCCCGTGACGAACAATAAAGGCCGAATCGCTGCCTGGTTCTCTGTTGGGTTCGAGTACGTTATACAAGGTGCTTAGAGCGACTTTGAAATTTCGCTGGGATGTGTCTGGATCGATCTCAGGCCAGAGATGCTCGCATAATTGTTCGCGATTTTGAGGTGTCTGACGGTATGTGAGCAAGATTTGGAATAGCTGGCGCGTTTTTTCACGACGCCAACCCTTATGGGGGATTTCCTTGCTGCCTCTCCAGACTTTGAACGCGCCCAGAGTTTGGACTTTTAGTTGGTACCCCGGATGACTTCGAATTTTCTCAAGACCCAGTTCGTTGAGCAGTCTTTCCGGATAGGTGCCCTCCCAGCCATGCTCTCGAGCCAAAATCAACAAGGGAATTGCCAGGCGCTCATCCGTCAGGCCAAATAAAGAAGGACGAGTAAATAAATAGTCGTAGTGTTGCTGCCGGCATGCGGCCAAAACTTCACGAAGGGTTTGAGATAAGCGCTCCAAATCCCCTTGACGGAACCTGACGAGACTTAACCACAATCTGGCTGCGTTCGTTCCAAAGGGGTCACTGCATTCGCGGAATCCTCGGGCTGCCTGCCGCAACCACTCGGAAGCCTCGTCGTATTTTCCCGCCAGGGTAAGACTTGCCCCCATTGCCATGCGAATAAGTGAGGCAATCCATTCATCTCCAGATAGGCTGGCAAGCTCGATTCCTTCAAAGGCGATCTTGGTCGCCTCTTCGAGATCTCCTTGATATCCGTATGTCTTACAAAGCCCCCAGCAAGCCTCCACGCGCAACCGCGGGATGGCCAAGGTGCGGCTGATTTCAATGGCCTTTTCAAATTGCTCTCTTGATTTTTGGAAGAGGTCGGGATCAGAACTCAACATTTGGGCATGACCAAGGCGCATATGTCCCACAGCCGTGATAAAAGGTGAGTTCAAGGCTTTGCCGCGCTCAATTCCCTCTGATGCTGTTTGGAATGCATCTTGGTGATTGCCCTGCATCGCATAAATGAATGAAAGCAACAGCAAGGTCTCTCGATGCGATCGTGCAATATGCACTGGCTCTTTGCGCTCGACTTCGACCAACGCCTCTAACTGTTCCCTGGCTTCTGCCAGGCGTCCGGTTCGCAATAGCACCCGGATGAGTAACTGAGAATCTGCTGGCCCCTCTCGGACAAGTGCCTCCGCTTTGTGGCGTAGCTCCTCCGCCTCTTCCACTTTGCCGGTGTCCAACTTATTTTCTGCCAACAGTTGATAGAGCCTGGACTGGGCCTCACGGTCCGCAGTGCCGTCGCTGACTCGTAAGGCTTGCTGCAATAGCTCTTCAGCTCGGCGAGGACTGACGGTGTCGAGATATACGCGCGCCTGGCCACGCAGCGAGCGACTTAGACCGTCACTGAGACCGCGTTCTTTGCAAAGGGTTTCTGCTTGCTTGTACCAGCCCAACGCTTCTTGAAACCGACTTCGTAAACGGGCCAGGTCACCAAGATAAGTAAGTAGGATGGGATGTTGGTGGAGCGTTTCAGGTGATAGATTGTCAAGGTGGGCAGCTAACGTATCGAGGCGTCCCATTACCAATAAGCGCGGGCCATAATTGCTGAGTAATGTGGCTGCCTGATGGTGATTTTCGGCGCGAAATAGATGGTAGATCGCGGAATCGATATCAGAATGATTCTGGTAGTACTTTGCTGCCAGTTGGTGCCAGTCACGCAATTGATCTTCAGCCGACAGTCCTAACAAGTACTGGTGAAAAATATGATGGTAGCGGAGTCCCTCATCGCCAAGATCGACAACGAATAGCTCATGTTGGCGAAGATGATCGAGGATCGTTTCGCTATTAGTACTCCCTCGAATGGCATCGCAGGCTTCTGGGGTCATGATCCTCAATGTGGCAGATATTTGCAGAAAAACCTGAATATCCTCAGGCTGCTGTTGCATGACCTCAAAGGTAAGTACCTCAAATAGGTGACTTTGGGATTTCGCACCTTTACTTATCACGTCCTCAATAGAAGCAATTGCGCCGCTGCGCAAACTCTGCCAGGCAAGTTGCAGTGCGATTGCCCAGCCTTCGGTGAGTTGAGTGAGGCTATCGATTTCTTCGTCCGCGAGCTCATGATCGTATTGCTTCTTGAAAAGGAGTGAAATCTCGTCTCTTGTAAATTTCAATGTGTTGTGGTCGATGGAGAGGACATCGCCGCGCGATTGCCAGCGGGTCAAATTGGGCAGCTTTATCGGAAAGCGCGAAGAAAGCAAGATTTTTAGCTCTGACGGTGCCAGTCCAATGAGTCGATCAAGTGCATGTGCAATCTCAGGGACGTTGGCCACTAAGTGGATGTCATCGAGCACTAGAATTGTAAGCTGGTGTAAACTGCCACTCAGTGCATTCAAATACTGGTGGACAATTTCCACCATTGGTAAGGGATCTTGGATATTATCCCATCCCTCTAGCAAATGGATGGGGAGAGTGTCGATATGCGGAATGGCAACTTGGGTAGCATGGAGTAGATGGAGCAGGAAGACGAAAATATCATTATCTTCCTCGGTGATCTGATACCAAATAACCGGCATCTCTTGGGCCAGGGACGTGAGGGCGGTACTCTTGCCATATCCCGCGTTCGCCTGGAGCAATGTCAAACGATAATGGGCAATTTCATCCAATGCTTTAGAAAGCCGTGGTCGCTGAAGGATGCGTGCCGGTGGGGTAGGGGGGATTATCTTTGTGCGGATGACTTGTGGGATCAGCATCGGTGAGTTGCTGGAGATGGACCTGGTTCCAATTTTCGATATATCAAATTATACCGGAAGCTGATGAGTCGCGGCTTTTTAAATACCATTTAATGCGCATATCCATTATATATTTAAAAATATCCAAAACAAACCATCATTACTAATAACAAACATCATCGACTAACTTCAACCACACCCTGGCGAAAATTCAGACTGGCGATGTAACAATACCCTACAGCATACAATAACAACCAGACCACCAGACTCCATACCCCACTGGTTACCACATAAATAAACAGGCCGAGAGCATACGCGGCAATCAGCGTTTCAATCCAAGCATTTGGGTCAATAGGGAGGACGTATTCGCTAGTACCTAGGGCATTTTTTCTACCACGAAGATTAAATTTGGGTGTTCGCAAGAACGAGCTCTGCTTCCCTAAGAGCGCCTCAGCCACAGCCCTCGTATTATTCAAGGATAACCCCATGCCCAGCACAACTAACATGGACAAATTTTGCATTTTCTGTATAGGCCTCTTGCCCTCAAAACCCATGGCTACCCAATACATTAGCATCGGTCCAATGGCTGCAAACGTGAAGAGGGGAGTGATCCATAGCAGCGGACTTTGTGAGGAGACCAGTGGCAGGGTTAGTGCCAAGTTTAACAGAATGAGAGGGTGAACGATGTAATTCGTCAGGTGGATAGAACCCTCAATTTTTAGAATTAGAGGGTTATCCGATTTCCATAGCTGACCGAGCAGTTTACGTGCTGTTTGAATGCTGCCTTTTGCCCAGCGGAATTGTTGCCTCTTTAGTGCGCTGATATGCACGGGCAATTCTGCGGGTGCAACCACATGAGGGACATAACGGATTTTCCAGCCATTTAATTGGGCGCGGTAGCTTAGGTCTAGGTCTTCGGTGAGGGTATCATGATGCCAGCCACCTGCATCCAGAATGCAATCTCTGCGCCAAATCCCTGCAGTGCCATTGAAGTTTAGAAATACATTGTTGCTGCTGCGAACATCTTGTTCGACGATGAAATGCCCATCAATGCCGTTGGCCTGAGCCCGTGTCAGCCAGGAGGAATTTCGGTTGAGGTGCCCCCAGCGGCCCTGCAAACAGCCAATTTTCGGATCATCATCAAAGTAAGGCAGCATCTCTTTTAGAAAAGATTGCGGTGGCAAAAAATCGGCATCGAATATGGCGACGTAGTCACCTTTGGCTGATGACAAGCCAAATTCCAAAGCGCCCCCTTTATACCCAGTCCGCTCAGGTCGACGAATGTGGACGATATCCAGTCCGTTTGCACGTTGTTGTGAAACAGTCTTGGCGATTATTTCTGTCGTGCGGTCTGTAGAGTCATCTAACACCTGGATGTGGAGACGCTGGCGCGGGTAATCCAGCTCTCCAATCTGATTAATCAGACGCTCCGCTACAAAGCGCTCGTTATAGATTGGCAGTTGTACAGTTACCTGCGGCCAGTCGTATTTCGGTCCCACATTTTTAACCGGCAGGGGTTTATGGTGCTTTGTTCGGATCCAGGCCAGGATCAGGGAGTTATAGCCATAAACAGCCAACATCCCGGCGCTGATTACGTAGATGATCTCTAGTACCGTCACAGCTTCACCACAAGATGCCTATCGGTGGCTCGCCTCGGCGCGCATGCAGCCAGGCATCGACTCCCAAACTGCGTCCCGCTTTTGCGCCAAACACAACAAAGAGAATGCCCAAGATCATCACGTAACTCCAAGGCCAATCATGACCAAAGGTCGCGAAATAGGTGTTGACGATGAAGAATGCGGCAAAAATGCTGACCAAGGGTGTAAGTGCTCCGAATAGTAGTGCGAAACCAATCAGGAATTCTCCCACCAATAGTATGGGAGCAAAGACCTCTCGAATGGGCAGGATCACGCCTTCGATAAACGAGGCATACCACCACAATGGATTATCGCCTTGGGGGAAAACGTAGGTAAAGAAATTGCGTAATCCTCCGGATGTATAGAAGCCTTTATTGAGGTTGCTCCACCATGTGGTCAAGAACAAAACTCCCAACATCATCCGTAACAGGGCAATCCAGTTCAGGGGAACTTGCTTTTGATTTTTTATATCCATTTTTTCACTCCTCTGGACAAATAAGCTAACTACTCAAACGAAAATCTCTGCGTGCAGTGGCGCTGATCAGGTCAACGGTAAAAATTATCCCCGCAAAAACAATCAATATCGCGAGTACGGCGCTGTAGTCGAAGCTGCTGAGTTGTTCGATCAGCAGTCGACCAAGTCCACCCGCACCAACGAGACCGACAACAACCGTAGCCCGGATCGCCTCTTCCCAGCGTACTAATAAGTATGCAATAAATCGGGGGACTGTCAATGGGATCACACCATAAGCAATCGATTGCAACGGCGAGGCTCCCTGGGCTTTGAGAGCCTGGACTGGCCTATCGTCTAGGTTCTCTATGGTTTCAGCAACCAAGCGCCCTAAAACTCCCAGGGTATATACACCCAAGGCTAGTGCACCTGGCAAAATCCCTGGGAAAAACAGGAAAAGGAACATCAATGCCCAAATAGGTGCAGGGATCGAACGGGCAATCAACAAGAATCCGCGTGTTGCAAAATTGACGCTTCTCCTCAGGTACATGCGGGGAGTCGAGCCGCTTGACCCTATTGGCTGCGACGCAAAGTAGGCCATAAAGGGAGCGAGGCTGCCCGCAAAGGCAATTGCCAATAAGGACATCACTCCTGTGATACCAATATTCTTGATCCAGTCCTGTGCGGGCAATATCCCAAAAGAAGGCGGCCAAGATAATTGGGCAACATGACGGAACTCTGCAAAAGATCGCGCAGAGATCAATTTCCCTATATCAGGGCTGATGTAGATGAAAGCCAGCGGAACGAGTAGAATTGCAGCTCGGATGGAGATCGCCACCAGGGGGTCATTGGGCACGGGGGTGCTGCTCTTCGATGAATTGTTTAGATCATAACTTAAGCAATCCCCATTACATCGATTTCGATAACCGATTCTGCTTCGCAAGGCAGAACTCCATAGATCTGCTACACCATTGAGCGCAAACAAGGCCCACAACAACGTCCAGATTTGTTCATATTTCAAGGTTTGCAAGCTGAGGTAGATCTCATATCCCAGGCCTCCAGCGCCGATCAAACCCAATACCGCGGCGGACCGAATGGCGCATTCGAAGCGATAAAAGCTATAGGATGTTAAATCGGGGAACGCACGCGGCAGATGGGCGTAGACAAAGGCTTTCGGGGGAGATACCCCACTATTGAGCAATGCTAATAAGGGCTCAGATGGAGTTTCATCTAAAATTTCTGAGAAAACCTTGGCAGTAATAGCGCCAAAAGGGATCGCGATCGCCAGAATGGCCGACAATGGGTCCAGGCCAATGACATTGACAAAGAACAATCCCCAAATGACCTCATGAATGGCGCGTGGGATGGCCAACCCTGAGCGGAAAACCAACCAGGGGGCGCGTTGCCCAAATCTGGATATCCGGTGAGGGATAACAGATGTCCACCAAATTTCTGACGCCAAGACACCGCCAATCAGGCCGATGAAGGTGCTGAGGAAAATGCCACTGACTGCGTACGCCAGCGTAGTGAGGGTGGCATCCAGAACAAGCAACAAGAAGTCCAGACTCAGTTCAGGGTGAGTGAACGCCTCAAGCAGTCTTGCAACCATTGTCCATCCACCCAAGTTGAGAACCTCACTGCGGAACAGCTCTGATTGACCTACAGCCCAAGCGATACTCAAAACGAACAAAGCCCCCCAAATCGCTCGGCGGCTGAAGATTGCCCACCAAGGATATTGAGTATGTGGCCTCGTATTAAAAAGCATCGTCTGCATAATTTGGTCAGGAGACTGGGGCAATCTGGTAGAGGGTTTTGATCATTGCATCGGACACATCAGGTGCGGGAGCATCGAACAAAATCCTTCCCTCCCGCAAACCAATAACACGTTGGAAATGACTCAGGGCAAACTCAACAGCATGGAGAGTGGCAATCAAGGTTGTCTTGCCACCCACACACACGTTGAGCAGCAGATCCATGATGTCGCGCCCACGCTCGCGATCGAGATTAGAAATTGGCTCATCAGCCAGAATGACTTTAGGATTTTGCACCAGCACTCGGGCGATGGCGACCCGCTGTTGCTGCCCTCCGGAGAGCTGGTGAGTCAGTGCGTACAGCTTTTCCGGGATGCCAACTTGAAAGAGAGCCTGAGATGCGATATCCACATCCCGCGGCCAAAACAATGACAGCAGCGCCTTGGGGGTAGACCAACTTCCCAGTCGACCTGCGTTGACATTGTGGATCACGCGCATAGTTTCCACCAAATGAAATTGTTGATATATCGTCCCAATCTGTCTCTGGAGACGGCGCAATTGTCGGGAGTTGAGACGAAAAACATCCTGTCCCAGTGCGCGTACTGAGCCATCTGTTGGGAAGAGCGTCCCATTCAACAGCCTGATCAAGGTGCTTTTTCCAGCCCCGCTGGGGCCAACCAGCGCGACGTGTTCTCCAGCACCGATCTGGATATTGATATCCTTCAGGACAGGGAACACGCCAAAACGCTGATTCACTCCGGTCAGTTCGAAAACAGATTGCATGTGCTATTGGATTTTGCCGATCTCGCGAGCGACGATTTCGATTTGAAGATAGTTGTCATTCTCGGTAACGATGAACCGTTCAGCACTGAAGAGATCGAGGATCTCTTTGTGGTCAGGATCAGCGATATCCAAAGCGAGGAAGACATCTTTTACACGCTCGATGAAATCCTCTCCATAGCGTTCTGTGATATCCGGTCGAATAACCCAATGGTAATCATAAAATGCAGGCGTGCGCCAGATGAGTTGGACCTTCTCTAAATCCACTTCACCAGCCTCAACTCGGGATTGCCAAACTTTCTCGTTCAATGCGCCGACTTCATAGCTACCAGCTTCTACCAGATCGATGGTGACGTCATGGGATCCAGAAAAGCCAGCTTCACCCTTAAAATCATCCAGTGAAACTCCACCCTGGCTCAGATAATACTGAGGCATCAGACGCCCTGATGTGGATGACTCGCTCCCAAATGTAAATGTATGTCCGCTGAGCGCTTCCAACCCAGCGATCTCATCAAAAGGCTGGATGCCACTATCAACATTGGCAATGAACACACTGTGAAACTGGTCATCTCCCTCACGCTGGAGCAGCGCTTGTGCATTCTCCACCTGTAAACGAGCCTGCACACCTGTCAGGCCACCAAACCAGACCATGTCCAGGTCTCCAACACGAAAGGCAGTAACAGAGGCAGCATAATCTGTTACAGGTTTGTATTCCACCGGTACACCAAGCTCCTCCATCAGATAATCCGCCAACAGGCCGAAGCGTCGTTGAAGTTTCTCGGGGTCCTGATCGGGGATGGCACCGATGACAAAGGGTTGAACGTCTGCAGAACTTTCAGCAGCTGATTCGTTTGACGCGCTTGAGCACGCGGCAAGCAGGAAGAGAAGCATTATGGAAAGCAGGGATATTTTCTTCATTATTTACCTCTAAAGTTGAATTCAAAATTGACGCGGTCTACCGGCGCAACCTGCAAACCGCTCCAAGAGGTTGATGAGATTGCCAGCTCGATTCTTACAAATATATGTGATTGGAATGCAGTTCCCATCAAGATCTGCTTTACTCCATGCGCAAGTATTTTCAGTATGACTGTTATTCTGAGCCGCCGAAGGCACGCCGCAGGCAAGCGAAGGATTTCCCAAGGATTTCTGAGATTCTTCGCCCCTGCGGGGCTCAGAATGACAGATTAATTGAAAAACTTTCACACGGGGGAAATTAGGAACTTTGTGTAACCAGGATAATGACCGGGCTGTAGTACGTATACGGGTTGCCATCATAATCCCCAAAGATGAATCTAATATTTAGATTGGCCAAGCTAAACAGTTCACCTAGTTCTTTCTGACTGTAAAGGCGATAGCGCAGAAAATACTCTTGTATTCCTTGCGGAGAGACGAGCTCAAATTTCTCGCTGACGATCTTGTTTTTCTGATCATACTGGCGGGTGATGTGTGTGTAGTTCTCATTATCTCCAAATCGTTCTTCTGCTTTCAGGTTTTCGGCTACCCACAGGTGGTTTGGCACTTCGACAATAAAGTGCCCCTTTGGCCGCAATACTTCCGCGACTCTTTTTACCAGGTTGCTGTTTTCGCCCTGAGAGTCAATTTGCCCAAGGGTTGAAAACAGGCAGATGGCGGCATCAAATTGATCCTGAGAAGTGAACTCTTCAGCGCGCGCTTGGGTGAATGTGGGTTGGCCCCAAATCCCTGCGGAACGCTCCTCGGCTGCCGCGATCATGGTTGCAGATGAATCGATCCCGACTACTTTATAGCCGCGTCGGGCCAGTTCAATGCTGTGCCGCCCAAACCCGCAACCCACATCTAGGATTGCTGCGCTCGGCTCTACTTTGGCGTGTTGCAGGACAAAATCGATCTCTTTGACCTTACGCTCAGGAGTCAACAGAGGGTGCTTTAGGTAGGGGGAGCCTTGGGTGAAAAAGTTTGGGGTTGGCATCAGATTCAGATATCTTGGCGATTTAATCTTTCGGCGGTGCATGCAGGTTCCCACTCACGGTGGGAAAATAAACATTGCGCTTCCTTCAGAGACTGTCGCGCACATCCAGCATGGGGATATCTTGCCTTTCGAGGTCGTTGAGCGCTTCGAAGGGCAGCACGGCATCTTCCGCCTCAGCCGCTTTAGCCCAGGACACGATCCAATCTCTATCAAGGCCGTCGACATCGTCGATCACTCGCAGACGGTCGATGTCATAAGTCTCCATTAGGGACTTGACTTCGGCAACTACGCTCTCAGTCGATCGCTGGCGCAAATCAGGCCCGTGGACTGCATCCTGACACCATTCACAGCCGAATGGGCAGCCTCGTGCCACGGATATAGTCAGTGAGGCATATCCATTATGCTCGCGCCAGGTTTGCAGGTATTGATCCATGTCGATCAGATCGCGCGCCGGTAGGGGCAGTTCGTCCAGGTTGAGGATGTATTCACGTCGAGGATTGATTTGAATATCGCTGTTTTCATCTCTAAAAGCGATACCGTCTAGTCGGCTGTAATCTTCATCCGCTTGTATGTAATGCAAGAGTTCCAGCAAGGTTAGTTCGCCCTCATGATGGACGACGATGTCTACATAAGATGAGAGCAGGTAGGTTTCCGGCGAGGAGGTCGGGTCAGGCCCGCCGAGAACGACGCGCGCCCCATATTCATGGGCTTTTTCTGCCACACCCAGTGCAATCCCGCGATTGGGTTTCACTGCTGTGATGCCAACGATCCGGGGCGATAATTGCTCTAGCGTTGTTTCGAAATCGCTCAAGCCTTCAAGGAAAGTGCCGTCAAAGATCTCCACACTAAAGCCGCGCTCGCGGATAAAAGCCGCCAGGTAGAGCAAACCCAAAGGAAAATAGGGGTTCATCAACTCGCGTTCAGCTTCGTTCTGACTGAGAAATACCGGGTTTACAAGGAGTATATCGATCATATTTGCTAGGCTCTTAGATGCGCTCACTATATCTAATCTTGATTAACTATTGATGAGAAATCCCCTAAGCTCCAGGGTAACACCCTGAGAGAACCCATTTTTGGGTTGAGCCACTTATTCATCCCAATTGGGGTGTATTGTTGGATATCCCCCATACCCAAAATACGGAATTCGTAGGATTTATGCCAAAAAATTGATAATTCCCTAGTAATATTGACAAATTTGGTCTTATTTATGTATAATGCAAATAATATTGGTATCGAATTCCAAATTGGGAGAAAAGCGATGAGCTCAACAAAAATACTGGTATTAGACGGACAAAGCGATAGCATCATTCTGGGTGTTACAAATGTTAGCGGTACACTGGCGGAAGGCAGCAGCGCCTTCACAATTTCTGCCTGGCTAAAGCCAAGCAGCTTGAGCGCAGCAGCCAGCCGGCATGGGGTCAGCAATATCTTTTTCGCGCGCACCGGAGATGGCACTCCCGATGTATTCGAACTGGGCATCTCCCAAGGCGGCAATCTGCAAGTGATGACCCGCGCCTTGGCTGGCAAACAAGTCGATACGGTAGGGAACGGAGAGCTGACTGTGGGGGAATGGCATTTTGTTGGCCTGAGCTTCGACAGTGGTACGCTCACAGCAATTCTTAATAATACTAAATATACTGCCCATGTCGCGGCACCTTTCTCGAACCCTGAGCCTTCCCCTGTATCCATTGGAACCAACAATCGCGGGATTTTCTTCGATGGCAGCATTCTCGATGTGAGAGTCTGGAGTATTGCCCGAACTGAGGATGCCATCAAAGGCGATAAAGGCCAATGGATGCTTGGCAGCGAGCCCTCTCTGATCTCGAACTGGCAATTGATCGATGGGAGTGGAACCACGGCAGCAAACTTTGTTGATGAGTCACTCCATGGAACGATGGTCGGCGGCCAGTGGGTCGTAGATGGGGATTTACCTGTCTCAGAGCCCGGGCTGCTATCCATCGACCTATCTACTGTCCCCGAACCACTAAAGAGCTTTGGAATAACGCTGGTCAATGAGATCAATAGCGCGGTGGGATCGCCCAGTGGCGATCTCGTATTGACCGCAGGACTGCTGGGAGATTTCAGCTTTTTCGATACTATGTATGGCTTGGAAGATCTGGCCTTGATCACAATCAAGGGTGCCTTGCTTCAAATCCTGGGGCAAGGAGAATTCGAATTGCCCTCTCAAAATGTATCTGGGGGGGTTGGCTTGCGCCTGGTAGGAACTGTTGAGCTCTTTGGGCAGGAAATCACCGATACGAGGATCGAGTTTTTCCTTAAAAATGATCAGTCCTACACCGCGGTGGCAAAATTCTTCGCGCCAACGGGCACTGAGGAAACCTGGGGGGTAGACAGCATCTTCCCCGTTGAAGTTCCGCTGGTGAGCGCGATCAAGTTCCAGCAGCCTGCGGTGGTATTTAGCAACGCCGATGTATTAGATGATATCGATTTTCCAGCTGGAATAAATACAGGAGTAAATTTCTTTGGAAATTTCTTGGTAGCGAACAGTGGGGACGCGTTGATCGATTTCATCGGCAGCACCTTCGGAATCGACAAGCTCAATATCCATACCTCGATATCGCAGGCAACGGCTGGATTACAGTATCTGCTCGAGGGCACTGCCTTTCTCAGTTGGCCATTGATTCCCCTGGAGGACGCGATTGGTTTCGAGCTGCTCTTCGAGAACCCAGCTGTGGAACTGTCCATCCTGGGCGCAGATGTATCCCTGGGGATCGGTCATGACATGCGCGTAAATATGAATTGGGGAGGCGAGGAGGAATTACTCTTCACTGGCAGTATTTCTGGCGATCCTGACGCTATAAGTGGAGCCTACACTTTCAACAAGACTGGCGCTGACACCCTGGCCTGGGAAGAGCCTTTCGGTATACCCGGCATCACCATCAACCAGCTCGCTGCGCAAATTGGGCTTTCATACACCTCCTTGATCGAGGATCTTGGGTTTAGCGGCAATCTAGAGATCGGTACTATCGCGGGAAGCATCACCGTATATGCCAACAAGGAGGGTCAGTTCGCCCTAATCGGACAAACTGATGAAATTACCTTGCTCGAGATCATGACTGCTATGACGCCGCCAACCCTGATCGCTTATCAGGCACTGCCAGATGAAATCACCAATACCTTCGATAAGGTGATCGACGTCAAATTGACCGGCATCGATGAGGACGGCGTTTTCCTGAACATCGTGCCCACTGTGCCAGTCGAGATAGGAGAGCTCAGCTTCCAGAAACAGGGCACCTTCTTCGAGGGTAGATTGGAGGCCTGGGGATGGGGTGCACAAGTTTCCCTGGCGATCACCACAGATACATTTATTATCGATGCTGCCATGGATGCAGTCGAAATCGGCAGTTTCTTTTCGATTACTGGCTCCGGGACGGATGAATTCCCCATCCTGCACTTGCAGCTTGGGGCACTGGTCCAACCCGAACTTTATGTTTCGGCCGCTGTGAGGCTATTCGGTTTGCAGCGCGAATTACTGATCGAGGCGGATGCAGGTGGGTTCCTCTTCTCTTTGACCGATAGTATTGGCGATATCCTGACTCTGGCGTTGGAATGCGGCTTTGCCGATCGTCAGTTCACCGCTGGAGGATCGATCGATTTCAACTTGAATGTCGACGTTGGGCCAATTTATCTTGCAGGAATTCCCGTGGCCGACAAGATCAGCCTAGTCGATATCAGTTTCAATGCGGATACAACGATCTCCGCTGGCGTGGATCCGATTTTCTCGTTCGCCGTTTTAGGGGGATTTGAATTTTGGGGTGTGGGGTTGGATTTCCCCACCTTGCATTTGACTGTCGAGCCGGATAATTTCGAAAATTTGCACAATATCATCCTGAACGAGATCAAAGATTCCGCTTCGGATATCTTTGGTGTGCTATTCTCCTCCGCTGGGATTTGGGCCGAGAAGCTGGCCGCAGGCGCCTTCGAATTCACTGGGGATGTTGCTACAACGATGAAAGACGCCTTTGATACCGGAGCTGAAGAGGCTGCCGAACTGCTGGTAGAGGGCTGGAATTACACTGAAGAGGGCGTTGGGATTGCATTGAAAGGTGCCGGGTATGCTGTTGATGAAGTGGCAAAAGGTCTAGATGCCGCCTTCGATGTTACTACAGATGGCATAGCAATTGCCATGAAAGGCGCGGGATATGCAGCTACAGAGGTTGCAGATGGACTAAAAACTGCTTTTGGTTCGGTGGATTGGGCTGTTGGCAACGCTCTCGGCGCGGCAGGTTTTGCTGCAGAAGAAGCTGTGAACGCAATCAAAGATACATTTGGACATGGCATCGACGAAGTAACCGAGGCATTAGATTTTGCAGCCTACAGTGCCGGTGAATTAGCTGAGGGCTTAAAGGAAGCTTTCGATGCCTCGATTGATGAAGTTGCCAGCGCAATGCACAATGCAACAACAGCTACCTGGGAAGCCGTTGAGGATATCGCTGCTGGCCTTGAAGAAGCCTTCAACGCTTCATCGACTTCGGTAGGTGAAGCACTAGAATTTGCCGGTTACACCGCCGAAGAAGCGGTCGCAGGCGTAAAAAGTGCATTCGACGCCACGATCGATGAAGTTACCGAAGCACTTGATTGGGCCGATTACACTGCTGAAGAATTAGCTGATGGGCTCAAGGAGGTCTTCAACGCTTCGATTGATGAAGTCGCCGACGCCATGGAGAACGCAGGCCCAGCTGTCTGGGATGCAATCGGAGAAGTATCAGAAGGGTTAAAAGATGCTTTTGATGCATCTAAGGCAACTGTGGGCGAAGCGCTTGAGCAAGCGGGGTATTTGGCAGAAGAAGCCGTAGAGGGCATCCAAATAGCATTTGACGCTACAATTGATCAAGTAACTGAGGCCCTGGACTGGGCAGATTACACAGCGGAAGAAATGGCCAGCGCATTAAGTGAAGTATTCAATGCCTCGATTGATGAAGTTGCCGATGCCATGGAGAATGCTGGTCCTGCAGTGTGGGAGGCTGTAGGCGAAATTGCCGAAGGCCTTGATGTTGCTTTTGATGCTACAGGTGCCGAGATAGGGGAGGCGATGGAATATGCTGGCTATACGGCTTCAGAAACCATCGAGGGATTAAAGATCGCAAAAGATAAAACAGAAGCCGGAATTGCAGAAGCATTGGATTACAGCAACTACACGATAAATGAGATTGCCGATGGTATCGAGGATGTATACGATGCTTCCTACAACGTGATTGCAGATGCACTGGAATACGCCAATCGCTGGGATATCGACGAAATTGGCGGTGCCCTGCAACATATCGGTGCGACGACTGCAGAGGCCCTTGCGGATGCCCTGCAATATGCTGGATTTGCGGTTGATGAAGTTGGCTATTTCTTGAAAGATGTCGGGGGCTTTGCGGATGATGTAGTCAACGATGCCTTAGTTGCCGCTGGATATGTCGCAAGTGCAATAGAGGAATTCATGGGAGATGCGTTTGGTTGGGTAGCAGAAGTTTTGGACCCCGGTAATTGGGGGTAATTGGTGAAAAGTGGAAATATGTACCTAATATTTTAAATAGGAGTAAATATGGACCCTGAAATTAGACCTCAACCCACAGTTGAACAAGCGAATGCTTTCGTTGAGTTTGCGGAGAGTGATGAAAATACTGCGAAACAAATCGGCCGAATCAAGCCAGGGCGATGGCAACGCGTCGTCCGAATTGGACGTCTGGCAGAATACTATTTTACAGTCGATCAAATAAAATCTGTAGCTTCTGATTTAATTCCCGAAGCAGACCCCAATGCGCCCCCAAAGCAAAAAGTGCCTTATGTCTCCCCTAGCATCGAACACGCCCAAGATTTCGTTACTCTAGCAAATTCAGATGAGGAAATTAATCGAAAACTCAGCAAAATCAGTCCCGGACATTGGAAGCGAGTTGTGCGGGTTGGAAGGCTGGCAGGGTTAACATTTAGCGCTGCTCAAATCAAGGCTATCGCACCAACTCTGATCTCTGAAGTTGATCCAAATGCTCCTGAAATCCCCCAAAACTCTGACCCTCTGCCAACAATGGCGCAAGCCCAGGCCTTTATTCAGCAAATCAATCAAAATCCCTCGCTAAGAAAAAGGGTCGAAGCGATTGCTCCAGGAAGGTGGAAGCGTGTTGTTCGCCTAGGTAGACAGAATAATTTTTACTTCTCCGAGACCCACATAAAGGCCAGTGCGCCAAACCTAATACCAGAAGGATCGCCCCAAACCGGGGAAGATGCGCCTGTCGTAGATCCTACATCGACGCAAGCAGAGGCATTTATTGATCTGATTCGAACCGACACTGAATTGCAAAAGGATATCATGCGCATTAAACCTGGAAACTGGCAGGGTCTGGTCCGCCTGGGTCGCATAAGAGGATTTCACTTTAATATTGATCAAATTCAATCTGCGATACCCGGAGATTTCATCCAGCAAGCTGCAAATACTGAATTTTCTGCCTGGACAGAGTAGAAAATTCAGGTGTGACTATTGGAGATGTTAATGCGTACATCTGTGTTGAGAGATATTTCTCCCTATTTGCCCTTGGAATTGATTCCTCCAGCTAAAGCACAAAAAATCGAGCAGTTTGCGAGCACATTGCCCCCACCAAGCAATGTGTTGTTTGAATGTCGCCTGATGGGCGAAAAAGATGCTATCGATCTTTCCTTACGCTATGGAAGATTTTCTAGCGCGAATATCATTCAATACGCCGAGCAGAATTGGAGGTCTGCAGCTTGGGATCGCATCAGATCATTTTGCATGGATTGGGAAAACTTATCATCCTTTTTACATGAAGAGATTGAAAATATCTGGCTGGAATTCGACCAGGAAGCTTATAATGCTCCAATTCCGATCCCGAATTTATTTATTGGATTTAAAGATGGTGGTCTGTCAAATTTCGAAGAAAGTCGCTTGGGGGAGATGGAGACTTTGGTAAACAGCCTTTTTCCAGGAATCAGGTCTCCAAGTATCCGCGGTCTCTTACATTTGCTCCCAACTGGAGCGACCCTCGAGCATATAGGTGTAATGTATCCGAGGGAAGCGACTCCATTGCGATTGTGTTTCGATATCCCCGTTAATCAGGTAAACAACTTTTTGCAAAAATTATATGGGAGAGAATTCACATCGATTACCCGGCAGTTAATTGATGAGATTATTAGTAATTATGTTGATGTTGTGATGGTGCAGGTGAACGCTGACGATCAAGACGGCGGGGTTATCGGCTTGGATGTGCGCTCTAGACCCAGCTTTGAAATGGGTGATTTCATCAAGCAATTAGCCGCAGATGGGAAATTACCCCTAAAAGAGATGGCCTCAATGTTCAATTGGGAAGGCCAATCTTCAGAGTTATACCATGAGGAAATCAAACCTAAAATCATGCTTGCACCCCCTCGAAATGGGGCAAACTACTCAAGAGTAAATTCTCGAAATATCAGCCATATTAAATTTAATTGCAGAGCAAATCAGATCTTAGAAATCAAAGCATATCTGGGAGCAGGTTTCTGGTACTTACACGAATGCGATGAACCGGGTATGTTTTTTAATCCTAAATATTGGGAAATTGATACTCTCTCGCTGGAGAAAACTACTCCGGTAAACGAATTTTTAAGGCAGTTGATGATCGATAAGAGCCTGCTACAGAAGATATTGAGACTAGGTGAGGGAAACTGGCGTGCGGTAATCAGACTTGCACGTAAAAACGGCTTCCATTTTGAAGAAGAAGATATCCTAGCCGCTATTCCAGAAAAATTTTATCAATTGGCTAGAGAACAAGCTTTTTTGGGGTGGGCAAATTCTAAGCCCTAAGATTTGTTTGAAAAACTGCGATTGATGCGGTCGGCCACAAAAACTCCAGCCGCCATCGCCAATGTGGTGGCAATGCTGCCCACTGAGAGCAGCGGCACACCCACCAGGGAATGCCCCAGGTTGCAGCCGCCAGCGAAGGCCGCGCCGACGCCCATCAAGAAGCCGCCAACGGCTAATTGAAAATATCGCTTGGTTGTCTCGCCGCGCACCCACAGGGTTTTGGAACGAACGGCGGCGAAAAATGCGCCGGGAATAAGACTGACTAATGCAATGGGAATCCAGGGAGATGTAGGCAACGATCCATCGAGGCCGTTTTCGAAGAGCGCCAGGTAAATGCCTGTGGGAACATAGGATGTGCCATAGGGGTAGTTTGTGCCGCCTGCTTTAGCTAATAGCCAGCTTGCGGAGATGATCACACTCACGATGATCCCCAGGGGTAGCCAACCCCACAACTTGTCGCGCCGCATTCGATTCGCATTGGGAGCACGAAAAAGCCAAACCACGGCAGCCAGCCCAACCAAAGGAAGGACGATCCAGTTTGAGGGGCCAAGCATCTCTGTAAGGAGCAGGGATTGTCCACCAGCGGATAATGCCTCCCTGATCCCAGAAAGTGGCCCGCGGTAGACCAGGATGTCGCCCAAGGCCCAAGCAGCCAACCCAACCAGGGTGCCCAACATGCCATGGCCTAACTTGTAGAACAGGCCGGTGATACACGAAGCAGCTACTACCATGCCCACACCGAAGATCAACCCGCCAATAATGTTGGCACCCCAGGCTAAGGGCGGAATCCAGGGATCGATCCATCCCAGCGCGCGCATGATGAATATTGCTGGCGTGGCGATCAGCAGCGCCAAGATGTAGGCTCGCAAGAGATCGAGTTGTTTGGGGCGCTTGAAAAGCCCGCGCAAGGTGCTGTGAAAACATAGATCGCCCCGCTCCAGGGCATACCCCAGGCTGGCGCCAGCGAAGATGGCAAGAGCTATGGTCATTGGATTATCCTTTCCCGCGAGAAGTTCAACTTCTAGAACAGCGCTTAGATGGCTGAATCCCCACATTTCTTACACATGCATATAAATTTCAGGAGTTCAACTTTTTCGAAAAATTGAACTTCTGGATCGCATACCAAAGTAAATCCTCAGCGCGAAATATGCACAGTTCATTCCACAAGTAACTCACAAAAGTGATGTCATTGCGAACAAAGTGAAGCTATCTCCTGGCATCGTTTGAGATCGCTACCCTTCGACAGGCTCAGGACGAGCGTCGCACATAACGCTCCTCGGGATGACATAGCTAGGCATCCTTTCGTGACCCACTTTGGTTGTCCAAATTCTTGGATTTCCACGCACCCCAGGCTATTTGCACCAGCGCCCACAGCAGCAATGCATAGGTTGGGATATATTCGAGCAGACGCACTTGGGAATATTCGCGCAGGTTAACGGGATCATAATAGGTCAGGTATGAAAATGCGACAGCAATCGAGAAATATATCCATGGCCAGATGAAAAGTTGGGGAATAACGCGCACCGCATTCCTGACCGATTTCGGCTCGGTCGGGAGACCGGCCGTTGCAGGCATTTTTGATTGATCCCCAATCTTGAATTTCTCTTCATATAGATATTTTAGGAACGGAAGGAGGGGGATGATCAAGGTCAGGTACCAGGGGTGGAGGGTGGGTGTGAGCAGGATATACGCCCCTAAGGGGATCGCGGCTAATCGCAGAATTCTAAGTTGATCTCCATGGCTGTGCCATGCCAGCCAGGACGTCCCGAGGACGGCCGCCCCGAGCAGACCCGTCGTGATGAGCTTGGCGAGAAGGAGAGGGGTTTCACCAACAGCTTCGACGGGCACAGCTCCGAGGGTCTGGTAACCAGAGAGCAACACTTCAAGCCAGTGATAAATCCCACTGTTGTAATTCCAATATTGAAAATAAATCCTCGTTGCCCCAAAGACGCCCGTGCCATCCAGCTCTCCAAAAAGCCCCCATCCCGCGCCTGCTGCGAATAGCGTTAGCACCGCCAGGATCGATCCCGCGTAGAGCAGCGCGCCTCGCCAGCGCCAGTGCCAGATGAACATCGGCGCCAGCAACAGAGGTAAGGGCTTGGTGAGTGTGGCCGCAGCCAGCAAGATTACCGAGGCGTAAAGGGCAAATCGATCTCGTTCCACCGCAGAGCGATGGAACGAGTCCCATCCCCATCGCCCCAGTACCCATAAAGAGGCCATCATCAAGAAGATCATCAATGAGTCCACATGGGCACCATGGGCGAATTCGACGATCACCAGCGGGTTCCACAGGTACAGCAACACTCGTGATGGATCCAATCTAAACCGCTTGAGCAGGCCAACTACCAACCAGCCTGTTAGCAGATCGAACACTGTGGAAGCGATCTGAAAGGCGAGGATGCTTTGGGGTGCAATGCGGGTCACAAAGGCAAATAATAATTGCGCGACAGGCAAATAGGGCGAGGCCATCCAGTTGTGGTTGACCATTTCCCGCAGGGGGATTTCGTAGGCATTCAGGGCAGAATCGTTGACTGGCAGCGCGAAGGGATTAACACCCTGGTTTAACAGATGCCCGTCCCAGGCGTAGCGATAGACATCATCGGAAAGTGTGGGAGTAGTGAATAACAACACCAGTCTGAAGAGGATCGCAAACCCCCAGATCAACTTCAGTGGAATCTGATCTCTACCCTGTCGAAAGACCGAAACCACGTAAGCAACACCTGCAATAAAATAATACGCCAGAAAAGTGGTCGTGTACCCACTGCGCAAACTTGGCAATACAGGGAGAACGATAAAAGACCCAAGAATGAGAGCAGCTGAAACAAAGGATATGCCCCCCAGGTTGTTGAAGGATGATGTGACCCTAGTTCTCATCAAAATAGTGCCGGCAGTGGATCAAGCGATCCTGAGGTAGCGCGCCCAACTCAGTTTGCAAGCGCCGGATATCCTCGATAGTATCGACGTCATACCAGGTGGGCGTTAAGCCTACATCCCGCCCTAATGAATTGCAGATCGCCAGGCTTTGTTTCAGCACTTGGGGCGTACTCCACGCGATACCGGTAAAGATCTCTGGTATTGGTTCCTTAAGACCGACTAAATAATAGCCCCCATCTTCGGAGGGCCCAAATACCAGATCGTGATCATCGAGCAGTTCAAAAGCATGCAGAATATATTCCCTTGGCAGAGTTGGACCATCCCCATTAAGAGCAATTGCTTTCTTGTAGCCAAGTGCCAGCAACTGGGTGAGCACCTGGTTCAAGCAATCACCGATATCGTAACAGGTTACTGGAATCAGAAGGGTCTCTAAAGGAGAGATTCGTCCGAAATACTCCGTGGATTCGGGTGGAGAGATGGCAATGGCCAGGTCGATTTTGGGTAGTTGGGAGGTTGACTCGATGGTGTCGAGCAACAGCGCTTCATAGAGGCGCGCGGCTTCTTCGCAACTCAGCGGTGGACAGAGGCGCGTCTTGGTCGCACCGACTTTGGGCTCCTTGGCCATGATAATTAATGCAGAATCAGACATAAATATTGTAATTGACTTAGCTCCAGATCATTCGCTGGCCATAGGCCCGCCTCTGGCGCGCTCAGGATGACTGTCCTATTGAATATACTAGCACAAGAAGTAATTGAATTTTCCGCGTTTATCCGCGTGCATCCGCGTCCCAATAATATTTGATAATTGTGGCAAGAATATAATACGCCGCTAAGATGGTGCCTCGCAGGGTGCCACTGATCTTGGAAGTGCCACCAAAGCGAGCCCGGTAGTTGACCGGGATTTCAACGATCTTCCAGCCAGCTTTGGCGGCTTTGACAATCATCTCCGTGGGCCAGCCGTAGGTCATTTCGGTCATGCCCAACTCCACCAACTTGGATTTGCGCACCGCTCGCATGGGACTCAGATCGGTGATCGACAGCCCGTAGAGCCAGTGGATCAGCCGCGCCGCAAGCCAGTTGCCAAAGTATTGCTGCCAGGGCATGGCTCCAGCCTCGATCTCGCCGGCCAGTCGGGAACCCAGCACCATGTCGGCCTCACCAGAGAGAAAGGGTGCCACCAGCGCGGGCAAATTAGCCGGGTCATCTGCGCCATCGGCATCCAGAAAGACGACGATATCTCCATCGGCTGCCACAGTGCCGGTCGCGCAGGCTCGGCCATAACCGCGCCTGGGTTCGTGAATCACGCGTGCCCCGGCGGCTTCGGCGATGGAGACAGTTCGGTCGGCGGAGCCTCCGTCCACGACGATGATCTGTTCTGCAATCCCCGAGGGGATATTCGATAGCACAAAGCCAAGACTCTCTTCCTCGTTCAATGTGGGGATAATTATGCTTAAGTTCATTTGGTGTCTTCGGAAGTTCAACTTCGCAGAGAAGATGAACTTCTGCGTCGATTAATTATTATGGGGTCCAGAATGACATTTCTGTTATTGGGGAAAGCTGTGCCAGGTTTTCGTTTTTATTATCTATTCCCGTCATCTTGGGAGC
>CAYTKR010000005.1:0-75999 GCA_964438295.1 uncultured Anaerolineales bacterium | reverse complement strand
ATTTTTACAGCAAAAATGGATGGGCGGGGCGTATGCCCCGCCCATCCATTTTTGCTGATTATTTTTACGAGGTATCTATGAGAAAATCCCCTACCCTTTGGTTCATAATATTTTTATTGGTCATCGCTGGTTATACTTTGTTGGGTCCGGCAGAGGCCACTCTGGGCACCAATGTGCGCGTGGTCTATCTGCATGGGGCCTGGGTCTGGGCTGCTCTAGCGGGTTTCATCGCGGCTGGACTGGCGGGATTGATCGGCCTCATCACACGCCGCGTCAGGCTGCATCGCTGGTCACGCGCCTTGGGTCGCACGGGTTTGTTCTTCTGGATCACGTACTTGCCCATCTCCCTGTGGGCTATGCAGACCAACTGGAACGGTCTCTTTCTGGCCGAGCCGCGCTGGCGGGTGGCAGCCGTTTTCGCCATTGGAGGGTTACTGCTGCAGGTCGGCCTGACCCTGGTCGAAAACCCGACCTGGGCTTCAGGCTTCAATCTAGCGTTTGTGATCGCGTTGTTCGTTGTCTTGAATGCCACGGAGAACGTCATGCACCCCCCTGCCCCCATGCTCGAATCGGATGCCCGTCGCATCCAACTCTTCTTCATGGGCCTCAACATCCTCACTCTGCTGGCTGCCTGGCAGGTCTCACGCTGGTGGTTCGCTAGAGAAAACATCACTTCATGACATCCCTCACCCGTCAGATCAGCCAGAACTTCCAGGCCATCGAGCGTCCCCTCAGGGTGCAGATCCTGCTCTTCACTCTGGTCCGCCTGATCTTCAACACATTGTTCCGCATGGTGTATCCCTTCTTGCCGGTGTTCAGCCGCGGCCTGGGGGTCGATATCGCCACCCTATCCCTGGCGCTAACCAACCGGTCCTTAGTTGGAATGCTAGGGCCGTTTCTGGCCTCGTTTGCCAACCGGCGTGGACGAAAAATCGGTATGCTCTTTGGGGTGGGAATGTTTGCCACTGGTGCGATCATCATGGTCGTGCGGCCATCTTTCCCGACTTTCGTCCTCATGCTGATTTTCACCACCCTGGGGAAATATGGTTTTGACCCTTCCATGCAGGCTTTTCTGGGAGATCGCATCCCCTACCAGCGGCGCGGCTTGGCACTTTCTATTACCGAACTGGGCTGGTCTTTGAGCTTCTTTATTGGCATCCCTTTGATGAGTATATTGATCGCCCGCAAAGGATGGATGTCACCTTTTGCCATCCTTGCTTTGCTAGGGATCGGGATTTGGTTTGTGCTGTTCTTTGTTGTTCCGCGTGATACTGTCTCCGATGAGGGGCACAATAATCAATTTTCCAAGGTTCGAAAGATACTAAGCTTCCCACCCGCCTTAGCTGGGTTATCGATTGGGATGCTTGGATCAACTGCCAACGAAGTCATCAACCTAATTTTTGGAGTTTGGATGGAAGACTCTTTTGGATTGATGATCATTGCCTTGGGAGGAGCAGCGGCAGTGATCGGACTGGCGGAGTTGGCTGGGGAAACTTTAGTGGGGGGATTTGTAGATCGAATTGGAAAAGAGCGTGCGGTTGGCGCGGGCTTAGTCGCTAATTGCTTTGCCGCACTGATATTTCCGTTCATCGGGAAATCTTCCATTGGAGCTGTGATTGGATTATTCATTTTTTTCTTCACCTTTGAATTCTGGCTGGTCAGCAGCATCCCAATGATGACTGAGATCATGCCTGATGCACGAGCTACGCTCATGGCCTTTAACGTTGCTGGTTTATCGCTGGGGCGCGCCATCGGAGCATTGGTCGGACCCTGGCTCTATAATTGGGGCATTGGGGCCAGCGCTGCGGCGGCAATTTTCTTTAATCTTCTCGCAATTCTGGCCTTACAACGCGTGCGCCAAGCCGTCAAATAAAAAGATTTCTAGGTTGTCTTTCGTGCTTGGGCCGGTCTCCAGACCGTGCCGGAATGCCTCGGTCGCGCCGTAGGCTGGCCGATGGCCAGACCGGTCACAGCCTAATTTGAACTTCCTTTGTTTTTTATGACCGAGAGGGGGTACTATAGTCCTATTATGCGCGCCAATCGATTCTTGTATAATTTCAACATGAGATCACGCATTTTGCTTAGCTTATCTATCTGCCTGATATTATTTGGCATTGCGCTCCCCGCACTCGCAGCACCCGCGCCACAGACGACGCCAGTACCAACACCTACACCCGGCCCGGATGGGCGCATTATCTACATTGTTCAACCAGGCGATACCCTCTGGCGGATTGCCGCTTTGGCTGATATCTCCATCGATCAGTTGCGCGCCTTGAATGACCTCACTCCTGATGATGTCATCGCTCCAGGGGATGAGATCTTCCTCGGCCTGGGTGGACCTGCCACACCTGTTCCTGATGCACAACCAACCGTCACACCCATGCCATCAGGCCCTACGCCCACGCCGGAAATCGGTTATGGCACTCTTTGTGTGATCCTCTACGACGACGCCAACGGCGATGCGATCCGGCAAGAAGAAGAGCCCTCTATCCCGGGTGGCGCGATAAGCATCGGCAATGCTGATGGGTCATATTCGACCACTGAGGACACGCTAGGGGGACTGGATCATTTCTGTGTTGAAGATTTGGAGGAGGGAGAATACAACATCACTGTAGGTATTCCTGACGGCTATAACCCCACCACCGCCTTTAGCGCCAGCATCATGCTCAATGGAGGCGATGAAACCTATCTTGATTTTGGCGCTCAGCCAAATTCGGAAACCATTGCCGAAGCCCCTGCGCCCGTAGGGACCGGTCGGTCGCCTATGTTGGGCATCATTGGTGCGTTGATCCTTCTGGTAGGGATCGGGTTGGGGGTTTATGGCGCGGTGTTGAGAAAATAGATCAAAGAAACTGGACATTTTGGTAGAGACGCAGCATGCTGCGTCTCTACTTTTTAATCATACCCATTGGGGTGAGATCGATGCCATTCCCATGCGCTGGCGATGATCTCCCCCAGATCTGGAATCTGTGGCTGCCAGCCCAATTCATGGCGGATGCGCTCCGAGGAGGCCACCAGGCGTGGAGCGTCCCCAGGGCGGCGCGGCGTCTCTTTGGCGGGGATAGGCAAGCCAGTAACTTCTCGGGCTGTGTCGATCACTTCACGCACGGAATACCCCGCTCCATTCCCCAGGTTGTAAACCAGTTTATCCCGTTCCCCCAACGCCTCCAAGGCTAATAGGTGTGCCGAGATCAAATCGCTGATATGGATATAGTCGCGAATGCACGTGCCATCAGGTGTGGGGTAATCCGTACCGTAGATATAGATTTCTTCGCGCTGACCCAGCGGCACCTGCAAGGTCAGTGGAATGAGATGAGATTCAGGCTGGTGAGCTTCGCCGCGGTGGGGGAACCCGCCCGCAGCGTTGAAGTAGCGTAAGGCTGCATAGCGTAACCCATGGATTTGTCGATACCATTCCAGGGCTTGCTCGATCATCAACTTGGTATGGCCATAGACATTTGTCGGACCCAATGCCGATTCCTCGTTGAGTGGCTCTTTGCTCGATTGGTAGACCGCTGCCGTTGAAGAGAGCACAAAACGCTTGATGTCCGCCTGAACGGCCAGTTCGATCAGCTGTAACGAATTGCTCAAATTGTTCTGGAAATAAGTGCCCGGGTCTTTCATGCTCACTCCGGCCTCGATGAAGGCCGCAAAGTGCATGATTGCATCATATGGCTTTTCAAATAGAGCAGTCTGCAAGGCCTCCTTATCAGCCAGATTCCCTTCGGTAAAATCAGCCCCATTGGGTATAGCGGCGCGATGCCCTGTGACCAGGGAGTCATAGATGGTCACCGAATGTCCATTTTTGAGCAGTGTTTCGGCAGCTGTTGAGCCGATATAGCCCGCGCCACCTGTAAGGAAGATGTTCATAGATTTGTCTCGTAATTTATGTGTCTAATGGTCTGATAGTCAAAACTGGTTACGCATCACTGCCTTTCATACTCGGCAGCGGCCACAATTCTTCACATTGTTCAAGCGTGAACGAGGGCGAGGCGGCGCTGAGATATTTCAATGTAGTATCGCCGATATTCTCTAAGCCATGTTCGGCAAAAGAATCGAAAAATATGGTATCACCGGTGCTGACTTCTTGCTGTACTCCATCGACGGTCATTAGACCGCGGCCTTCGAGGATGTAGTACGTCTGCTCAGGCTCATGGGAGTGCAAGCGCTGTACTCCACCCGGCTCCATCTCTACGAGAGTAATGGATAATCGTTCCGCCGCGCAGGTTCTCTCGGAAACAAGCAAATATGAAGTGATTTGATCCCTCTGATAGCGGGGAGAAGAGTTCTTGTGTAAGATTTTCATGAATTATTAAACGTTCTAATAATCATTTTATGACAACTATGCGGCTTTTTCCATGACGCGTTTCATAAAGCGATCTTTCTCGACTACGGCGCGCCAATGTGTGCCCTCGCCAATCTTTTCCTGGTCGTCCCAGGCTTCGATAGACAAGTTGACGCGGTTCTTGGCAACGTCCGTTTCTAGGATTTCAGCGCGGATCTTGACTTGTGCATTAACCGGCGTGGCAGCCAGATGCTTGACATCCACATGGATCCCTACGCTCATAAAGCCTTCGGGCAAGCGCTCAGCCAGCAACCGGTTCGAGACGCGCTCCATGAAGGAGATCATCCAGGGAGTACCTAAAACGCGTTCATCGCCGCTGCCGATATGGTAGGCTGTATGCTGATCGTCCACGATGAAAGTTTCTTCTCGAACTAATCCGGGGGTGAGTTTATCAGTTTGATAGTTCATAAGTATTCAGACCCTAAGGGTTTTCTTTGAATCGGATTAAATTGTGATGAATTGAAATCCAAAGACATTTCCTGAGCCGTTGAATACGGAAACCCTAAGGGCCTCCGTTAGGCCGCTGCCCACCAGTCCTGTCCTTCACGCAGGCCAAAGGCTTTCAGCCGTTCTCGGATCAAGGGACGCGCCCCGCGGGCGCCAACCGCAGCAAGCACAACTGGGTTTTGATAGCGCCCCCACCAATCGAGCAGATCTTCAGGGGGGATGATGGGTTTTCCGCGGCGAGTATTGCCAATCTTCTTAGGGTCGATATCCACAAAGGCAACCACGGGAGCCTCTTCATCGCGCATGAGCAGTTTTCCCAAACGTCGCCCCATCATGCCCGCGCCCCAGATGATGACGGCATCACGATCTGCCAGGGGGCCGCGTTTCAGATAGTGCGCCTTGGCGCGTAGGAAATTCTCCAGCGAATAGCGGCTATCGGTGCGCGTGATGCGTGCGGGATGCTCGCGCCATTTTAACAAAACTTGGGGGATTTTGGCAAACTTCGCCCCTTCCAAATACATGCGCAAGTACAGGTCATAATCTTCAGGCCAACCACGCTCTTGGTATCCGCCCATATGCAGCAACCACTCTCTTCGAAAAGTCACGCTGGGATTCGGCAAGGGGCTTTCGACAAAGATCTCCCGCCGGATGTCCTCATCACTGACCAGCGAGTTGAGCCACTCGACATAGATGCGAAACCCTTCTCGGACATACTCCTCGGGGAAAGCACTAACCAGACAACTTACCGCGGCGACATCATGATGCTCATCGAGATAGTCTACCTGTTTCTCTAGTCTCAGGGGGTGAGCGCGGTCATCGGCGTCCATGCGAGCGATATAACGTCCCTGGCATTGCTCTAACCCTTCAGCAGAGGCTGCAATCACGCCTCTATGAGGGCGGGATAAAACTCGAAAACGGCTATCACGCGCGGCCCAAGCCTGCAACACATCCAATGTCGAGTCCTGTGAACCATCATCCACAGCAACCACTTCAAAATCGTCAAATGTCTGGTCAGCAAGCGATTCTAAAGTTTCCCCCAAGGTTTGGGCAGCGTTGAAGCAAGGCAGCAGCACAGATACTGTGGGCATGGAGGGGATTGTATCGCCAATCAGCGCGGCTTGCAATTCCCTCCCTTCACGCGGTATGATTGCGCCAATTCATCCATTATGAGAGGCGACCCATGACTGGGATTTCAGTAACTTTACAAGACCTGATGGCCAGGTTTCTAGCCTTCGTGCCAGACCTGGTAGTCTCGTTGGTCATTTTCGTAATCAGCTTGTACCTGGCAGGTTTGGTGACGCGCATCGTGCGTAAAGCGATGGAATTACGCAAGAGCGACCGGGAAATCATCATGCTGATCACACAGATCACCCGTTGGACGATCGTTTTTTTGGGCATTATCGCTGCGCTTGATCAGATTGGTTTTGACTTGACGGCTTTCCTGGCCGGTGTGGGCATCCTGGGGTTTACGGTGGGGTTTGCCTTGCAAGATGTCAGCAAGAATTTCGTCTCAGGGCTGCTCCTGCTCTGGGACCAGCCCTTCGACATTGGGGACGAAATCGAGATCAAAGGCTTCATTGGAACAGTGGCCAATGTCGATATTCGCGCTACAGAGATATTTACTCATGATGGACAGAATGTATTGATCCCTAATGGCGATGTCTTCACCAGCCCGATCAAGAACTACAGCCGCTTCAACAAACGCCGTGCGGAGTTGAAGCTTGGGGTAGCCCGTGGCAGTGATCTCCCAGTTGTGAAGCAGACTGCTCTCAATGCTGTATCATCATTGGAAGGTGTGATCACAAAACCGCCTCCTTCCGTGGTGTTCACGAATATCAGCTCATCAACAATCAGCTGCACAACATATTTTTGGATTGATGTTGACAAGGCTGATTTCGAAACAGTCGTTGACGCCGCGATCAACAATATCGACAACTTATTCACTGAGAAAGACATCAGGATAACCTGACCTGCGAAGGCGACAATTTTCCGGTAACAAGTTGTCAGATATAGGTATGGGCGAGCAAAGCTCGCCCATACCTATATCTGACAACTTCCCTGCCACTTTCTCAAGACTGAACCTTTTTCCTATTTGCCCATGTAACAGATTCATCTATAATCATGTTACATGCCCTCTTCCCAAATACGAGTTAATCTTTTCGGCACTTTGACGCTCTGGCGAAACGACAAACAGCTCGATTTCTCAGGATCTACATCTGCGCGCAGTTTACTGGCTTATTTGTTGCTGCACCGCCCACATCCCCATTCGCGGCTCAAAATCGCAGGAATATTCTGGCCAGAAATGGATGAGGCCCGTGCTCGAAGAGCGTTGACGCAGTCCCTCTGGCGCATCCGCAATGTGCTGCCAGACATAATCGAGGGCGATACACAATACATCCAGATCTCAGAAAGTGCCAATTTGTGGATCGATATCGAAACTTTCGAGAGTCTAGTGGGAGATTCCACAGAAAATGCGGAGGCCTATACACTAGCCTTACAGCAAGCTATTGATCTCTACCGGGGAGATTTGCTGGAGGGTTTATATGATGACTGGGTGTTCGCAGCCCGTGAACGATTGCGAGAATTGTATTTGCAGGCGCTGGAGCAACTGGTCGATTATGAGAAATCGAAGAGGCAGTACACGCAAGCCTTGGATTATGCCGTCGAACTGGCACATGTTGATCCTTATCGCGAAGCAGCCCACCGAGAAGTGATGCGCCTGTATTTCGCACTCAAGCGCCCGGAAGCTGCTCTCACCCAATTCGAAACCTGCCGCAAGATCTTTGAGGACGAGCTGGGAATCGACGTGGATCAACGAACCCGAGCAGTGGCTCAAGAGATCGCCCTGCAAGCTCCCGATAGTCAAGCGCCTTATTTACCCATAGTCGTAACACCAGCCTCACCTTGGTCTCTGGACACATCACGTCCAGCACAACTGCCCCTTATAGGGAGGGAGGAGGAGAGAGAAGCAGTCATCCATTTCTTTGAAGAGACAATTCAAGGAACAGGCGGCATTGTTTTGGTTGAGGGGGAAGCTGGCATCGGAAAAACCCGCCTGTTGAAAGAGATCATGCGCGACGCTGATTGGCGTGGGGTGCAATCCTTATGGGGCCACAACCAGGAAGGAGATGTTTCCACTCCTTTTGCCTCGATCTTCGAAGCAATTACCAGCGGCTTGACATCTTTGAGGGTCAATCAATTATCTCAGTTGATCGACAATATCTGGTTCAGGGTTCTATATCCACTAATCCCTAAACTAGAGGATGAATTCCCTGGACTTACACCCGCCCCAACGCTAACTCCTAAGAACGAGCACGACCGGCTGGTTCAAGCCGTGGGAAAAGTGCTCGCTGCCTGGGGCCAGATCACACCAGTCCTACTCGTTTTGGAAGACCTGCACTGGGCCTACGAAGATGATATCGATCTTTTGATCGCCTTGAGCCCTTTCCTACAGAAAAGCCGCATATTGGTGATTGGTACCTTCCGCGGTGAAGACGCCCAAATTCGTGGATCGCTTTGGGATAGATTAGGCGCTTTGAGCCGCTCGGGAGTAAAAAAACACTTCGCCCTGGTACGGTTGTCACCCGATGCGGCTGGCGAGCTGGTTCGTCGCAGCCTGGGTCTCTCCGAAGCAGTGCCGCTTTTCGAAAAGCGCCTCTACCAGGAAACTCTAGGGAATCCGCTGTTCATTCTGGAGACCTTGCGGGCCTTACATGATGAGGGCTTATTGACTCAAGACGCCGGCGGTGACTGGCACACGCCATGGGATGATAGCACCTCCGATTATGGGGAACTACCCCTCCCTCAGGCTGTGGAACGAACTATCGCCACTCGCCTGACCCGTTTGACGGAGGACGAAAGGGCAGTTTTGAGTGCGGCTGCGGTATTAGGTCGTGATTTTAATTTTTCTCTTTTGAGCAACACCACTGGGATGGAGATCAGTCAGGTTCTTACGATTGCCAATCATTTGGTCAGGCGTCGATTTCTGGAAGAAGCTCCAAACACATATCGTTTCAGCCATGACAAGATCCGCCAGGTGGCGTATGAAGCTATCCCTGCGGAAAAACGCCAAATCCTGCATCGACGCGCGGCAAAAAATATTCAACTGTCCTTAGACAATCAGGCCCGCCCTGCGGATCATACCGAATTGCTTGCGCATCATTTTTTGGAAGGCAGTGTCTGGGAACAGGCAACACTCCACAACCGGATGGCTGGGGATCGGGCAAAATCACTTTTCGCAAATCGCGAGGCAGTGCTCTACTATTCTCGGGCATTAGATGCCTTTGATCAAGTGCCTGGTAATGTAGACCCAAATCTGCAAATTGAACTTCTGCTTTCCAGAGAATCCATGTATGCCATCATCGGTGAGCGCCAACATCAAAAAGAAGATTTGGTTGCATTAGATCAATTAATTGAGGATCCGGACATAGGGACACCTGCCCGGCAACTCGAGTTAGCCCTGCGTTGGACTGAGTACTGGGAGGCCATCAGTGACTACCCGGCCGCGCTCCATGCAGTTCAAGACGCGGTGGAACAAGCCAAAAGCGCTTCCGATCGCAAGTCGGAACACCAGGCGCATTTGAAATGGGGGCATATGCTGCGCCAGCATGGAGAATACGCCCAAGCCAGAGAGCACTTGGAAATTGCCTATCAATTGGGTTTGGAAAACGATGACCTCTCAGCCCAAGCGGTTAGTTTGAACGCCTTGGGGGTAGTATCTTTTGATTGCGGGAAGTATGATCAGGCTCTGGACTATTCATCACGCGCCTTAGAGATCGGCCAGCCAACCGGCGATCATGTTGTATTATCGGATATCCATAATAATCTGGGCGGCGTATTCCACTATCTGGCAGATTTTCCGGCCGCGATCGAGCACCATCAGATCGCCCTGGAATTGAGACGTGCACTGGGTGATCCCCGCCTGGAGGCTTCCAGCTTATACAATCTCTCGATTGCATATTTTGACTCGGGTGACGCACACACCGCCCGGGAGAATCTTCTGCAAGTTTGCGATCTTGGACAAGCCATTGGCGACCGTCGCTTAGAAGGGTACGGCTGGGTGTTCTTGGGCCTGGTGCTCGAAAAGTTGTCAGAACTCGAAGATGCGCGTGACGCATACCAGCAAGGTTTGGAACTTCGCCAGGAGGTTGGCTTGCACGCCATGGCAAATGATCCTTTAGCGGGTCTGGCGAGGGTAGCCACTGCGGAGGGGAATCACCAAGAAGCGCTGGTGTATGCACAACAAGTGCTCTCTTGGATATCAGAACACGGCCACGAGGGCATTGGTGACCCGCTATTAGCATATCTAGGTGCATACCGGGCTTACCTCGAAGCAGGAGAAACAGAAGGCGGCCTGGCTGCTCTTGTTGACGCTTACGCTTTATTGACTCAATTTGCGGACAGCATCTCCGACCCTGAGAGGCAGCGCGCATATCTACATGACATTAGCCCCGGCAAACCCATATGGGATGACTACCACGAATACATCGCCGGACATCCCATGCTCAGAGAAATGGTGCACCTGCCGCGCGCCGATGCTCCCCTTGGTCGTGAGCTGATGGATGATGAATTAGCTGAGGTGACCTGGACGCTGAAGTCTCCAGAAGATGAACATGTGGAGGGCAAAGCCGCACGCCGCCAGCATCGTACCCTGCGCCTGCTGGAAGAAGCCAAAGCTCAGGGGGCAATTCCGACCATTAAAAATCTGGCCAATGTCTTGGAGGTCAGCGACCGTACCATCAAACGTGATCTGGCGGTATTACGCGATGCCGGGCACCAGGTCGAGACCAGGGGCTCGTCAGCGGCGTAAAATGTCCCCAAGGTTTTGCACTGCTGAACGAATCAAGACACTTTTGAGACAGATAGCCTATAAACTGATATTCGTAAACGAGTATCAGTTTATTTTTTTAAGGATCTAGAAAATATATCGTTCGGCGAGAAAATTGCCAGGAATAGGGGATGGGGACGAAGCCTCCCTCCCCTATTCCCAGCACACCTCGCTTCGAGTACGCAACTCCTATGATTATGGAAAAACAAAACGATACCCAACCTTTTCGACAAACCTATATCGTCCGCCTGTGGCGTGAAGACACACCTCAGGCAAGCTGGAACGGGCAAGTTCAACATATCGCCAGCGGAGAGACCACCGCGATCCAAGATATGGAGGACTTGCTCGAATATTTCCGAGCTCAACTGGGCACCCCAAAAGCTGCGCAGTCGCAACCTAGCAAGTTGAAATAAGGTATGCTATGAACTGGCGAACCCCCCCCCTAATTGCTTGTGCATTGTTGTTCACTGTTTTGGCTTGTAATCTACCTATGGTGAGCAGCACTCCGGCAGTAGAAGTTCAACCTACTGAATCAGCAGACAAAACAGTAATCGAGGTCGTCGATCAACCTACTGATCAACCAACTATAGAGCCGGCAGAAACTATCTTTTTCTCGGGCACGGTTTCCCTGGCTGTCGACCAGACGCTCGATCTGGATAGCACATCCCTGAGCAGTTATTCAGCTACGGATACGGAGGACCCTCCGGGGGCTGACCTGCTCTTTACCATCCCATATGAGAACGAAAACTTCCAGTTCTTGGAATCGACCAACAGCGCCATGCTCGCTCTAGTGTATGAGAAACCCAATTTGCAATCCTGCGCTGAAGCCTTCGCCCGCGGAGAAGATCAACTCAGCATCCCCCTGGATAACCCTTCTGTATCCGACCCTGGCTGGCATATCTGCTATCAAACAGATGAAGGCCGGTTAGGATATTTCCTCGTTCGAGGCGAAGGTTTCTCTTACGACAGTACGTTTGATTTTGTCGAGATCAGCTTTGCCACCTGGGCGGAATCTATTCCAGAAGCGCTTACACAGCCTGCCGTAATCGAGGGCGACTCTGATTTGATGATCCTGCACGCCCTTTTGAGATATGATGGAGTGGAAGCTCAGGGCACATTCGAGGTCACTGTCTGCAACCTGGGGGCAGGCTCTGCAGCACCCTTCGAAGGCTCCCTCACAGTCAATGGGGTTGAAACGCGGGCCTCTTATCCAAAGATGATGCCACCCCAAACCTGCGATGGGGTCTTCGTCCCCGGTACAAATTTCGAAAGCTATGGCGTTACCCAAGCCGGAAATGCCCTCCTTCAGGCTGCCATCACCCCTGAAAACCCGCAAGATCCTGCTGGAAATAACAACCTCGAGCAGAGTATGACCATATCGGATCTGGCAACCCTCACCGAGGGAGAGATGGTGAACCTGTCAGAATACCAACAATGTCGCGCCTCCCAATCCCACACCGCCTGCTCAGAATTTGTCGCCAGCGCACCACTCAGCGATCCTCATGAAATCAAGAAACAGCTCGACAACCTGATCGTCATCGCCCCAGCGGAACACGAAGAAATCGCCAATATGAAGATCATGGATATGGGTAATTGTATGGGACCGCTGAGCGATTATCTGGGCATACCATTTCCTTATAGCCAGGTCCATCAAAGGATGATTAAATCAGCCAATCCCAATGAAGGTGGTCGTTTCTCTATGCCAGAAATTGGCTATATCGTCCACGCAGACCGCAATTTCATCGAAGCCAGTTTGAAGGGTGAATTTGGAGACGAATTGCCGCTCAACTGGCAAAACATGATCGCTGGGAAATGCGCCGATGCCCATGAGTTGACCCATGTTTTCATGGGTGGCACCTCACTTCCTCATTGGCTGGACGAAGGCCTGGCAACCTACCTGGACGAGCCAGAACGCTCCGACGCGGCGCATGCCAAGTATCTCAGTTGCTCAGCAGAGGGCTGGGTGGATTGGGTTTATTACCACGACGGCAATCTGAGCGAAAAGGTCACCTACCCCTTTGTAGACCTGAGCATCCCAGCCCACGAAGCGGTTGTTGATGAGTCGAATTACAGTGCTCAGAGCCAGTATTATCGCACGGGGATGTGTTTCTGGGATTACGTTGAGAGCACTTTTGGCCATGATGCCTTTCAAGCAGTGATCCAAACCCTGGCTGCTCAGCGCGGGGAGCAGAGCTGCGTGCCGTTTTTGAACGAGATCGTCATCCCGGTGTTGGGTGCAGATATTTCTGGAGAAACCGAAACTCGCTTCGGTTTTGGCTTGCGCGAGACCAATTGTGATTTTTGAACACCATAGGAGAAAACATGAAACCCATCAAAGCCCTTCTGGTAACAGCGCTATTGATAGGCTGCATCAGCTTACTCTCTCCCGAAAGCCAGGCTGCCGCCCAAGGTGCAGATATCTACTACCGCTTCTCGCCCACCGCCATTTACGACAACGGCCAAGACACCACCACCCTGGAAGTCTACACAACCGAGGGGAATATCGCCAGCGTGACCATTAAACCTGAGTACGGCGAGACCCCCGTATTGCAGCTTTTCGATGACGGCACCCATGGTGACAAGGCCGCGGGAGATGGAGTCTACACTTTGGGGGGCATCACCGCAGCTATGTTCCCAGATGAAGTCATTTTCCCAAACATGTACGATGAAAACGATCAAATAGATTTGGCGAAAATCTGGCTCCTGATCGAAGTGGCGTATACAGGTGGGGCAGAATCTGATTTCATTTATGGAAGCAGCATTCAGATCGTTACAGATCGAGTTCAGTTCCCCGCTGAACAGGTCGGAAATGGTCTGTTTGCCACGGAGTACGCTTTCTTTATCGTAGACCCAGTGGGCGAGACGTATACAGGCACATTTCCTAATTTGACCGACTACAACGGCCAGGCTATCGCCCAGAAATTCTATTCCGTCTATCCTGATGAGTTTGATTTTCTGAACTTCGCCGTGGTCAGGGGTGACCTAGGGATGAAAGCACACGCCGGGATCTTGCAAACCGCGGCTAAGAACATCGGCCTCGAAGATAGAAATTACCACACGGAGTATGGTTCCCAGGGGCGCTTGCTGACCATGGTTTATTCTGGTGAATCTGGCAATCTGCTGAATCATGAGCTTGGGCATACCTGGGGAGCATTCATTGGCGTTGAACAAGGGATTTCCGATGGGGTTCATTGGACGGGCAACAGCGATATCACCGGTGTGATGAGTGAAGGTTACACAACTCCTGATGGCGGTTTCTACTTTTTTGTCCCTAATGGGGATGGAACCTTCAAAGCTCTGGGATGGACTGATGGTCTCTACGCTCCCCTTGAGTTGTACTTGATGGGCATGATCCCGCCTGACGAAGTGCCCGACGTGCACGTTCTCATCAACCCCGATGTCTCTAATCCCGAAAGAGTCGCCGCCGAACAAGTGCAGACTTACACCATCGAAGAAATCATGGCCGCGGCGGGTGGGGAACGCCTTTCTCCCTATCCTCAGGCACAAACTCATTTCAATGTGGCTTTCATAGTGTTTTCGGATACGGAATTTTCTCAGGCAGAATTCGCCTGGTACAGCTATCATGCCCGTTGCTACATGCTCAGCAAATTGTGCGGGGTGTCGAACTTCTATCATGCCACCGGCGGGCGCGGCACAGTGAATACGCGCCTGGCCGATTGGGGCATTCCCAACATCCAGCCCCCCACTGCAACCGTACCTCCAACGCTGCCACCTCAGCCAACCAACACATCAATTCCGCTTCCTACAGCTCAACCAGAGGTGGCCGAAGAGGTCCCACCCCAACCAACGCCGAACCCTCGGCCGGTGTTTAACTTCCCCATTTGTGGTAGTGTGATCGTGTTTCCAATCTCGTTTGGGATTGGGTGGGTCAAAAGGAGACTCTCAGCATGAGTTCCGCACACACCAACAACCAAAGGTTTATCTTCTCCAGCATGCTGGTTTTACTCCTGGCGATCTTAGCCTGCAACATCACGCAAGGTGTCGACCTGGATGTTGACGCCGCCGCGACATCCGTGGCTCTGACCGTTCAAGCGGCACCCGGGAACAATCAATCGCCCCTCATCCCAGTTACAATCCAGGCCGTAACGCCCGTCGGGAGTGCGAGTGGCTCAAATGTACAGACCCCCATTCCCCCACCCACCCCAACTGGCCGTCCCACGCAAGCGGCCTCTGCCAGCGACAAAACTGCCCCAGTAATTTCTAATGTCAATACATCTGCGACAAAGGTGTACTACCAAAACGGCTGCGGGCCGACCGCCGTTACAATCTACGCCGACGCCAGCGATGATTCTGGCAACCTGGCTCAGGTTTGGGTCAATTATCAGTATCTCAGCTATTCAGCGGGCATCGGCGGCAACCAGTGGTACCAGGCTAATATGGCCTCCACCGGGGGGAAACAATACCAGGTGACCATCGATGTCACCGCGTATGCCAATGGCGAATTGAAAGGCAATGATGGCACCATGCAGTACCAGATCTTTGCCATGGATGCCGCCGGAAACATCCAAACAGAACCGGATGGCTTCGTCTACGGGGTTGAGGTCTGGCCGTGTGGTGGTGGCGCGCAGGCCCCGGGGGGTGCTCCCAGCGGCGCTCCAGGTGGAGCGAGTTCGAGTTCGATCAGCATAACCAATATTCAGCTTTACCCCAAAACTGAAGTCTATTATGGTCCCTGTGTCAACGAGATCACCAACCTCAATGTGCAAGCGACTATCGATCCCTTGGATCAGATTGCTTCGGCGACAATCTACTATGGTTATTCCAGTGCTGCTGGTTCCTGGGGAAATTACTCAACACCTATGTACCAGCTCGGTATCGGCGACTACGCTGGGGATATTGATGCTGGCGCAGAAGCACCTAACGTAATGGGTATGGATGACGGTGCGATTGATTTCTACATTCAGGTGGTCGACAAAAACGGGATGAAAACGGATACGCCGTTAATGTCGATGTCGCTGTTCTATTGCAGCGGCGGCGTAGTCGGGCAGCCGCCTGTGGCCCCTGAACCCGATATTCGCTACTTCCTGGGACCCGTCAGCGCGGCACCGGGTGATATGATCCTGCTGGAGTGGGAAGTCTGGGATGCCTGCAAGGTCTTCCTAGATAACGTCGAAGTCAACGCCACTGACACACATAGCTATTTTGTGGACCCCAATGAAGGCAATGCCCTGTACACGCATTTCCTTACCGCCTGGGGCGCAAGTTGTGACAATACATCTGAAAAGTGGACCCAGGTCGATATCCAGATCATCCCGTCGGGAGCAGGCAACAACCCGGGAGGGGGCGCAGGGGGCACAGTGACTTTTACCAACAATTCATCTCACCCGGTCGTAGAACTGCTTATCGATGGCCAGGATGTCATCCTCAGCGAAGCCCAGACGATCATGATTGGTCACTCCTTGGACGTTCAGGTATCAGGGGGCAACCACACCTACGCTGCCGGTGTCGGCTTTTGGAGCGGCGGCCAAAAACAAGCCTACTACCCCCTGCCAACGGGCAGCTTCACCGATCAGTCGGGGTCGGTCACACTATCTGATCCAACTTTGCCGCAGATGCTCACCAATTATGGGCAGGGCGGGTACTATGCTGGAGAATTCTGGGACGAAAATACCATCATTCATTGTGCAGCGTTCGATTTTTACGCCAACGGCGGTTTCGACTTCTATATCGACAATGGCTTGTCGGACAGCGGTTACTATTACTTGGTATCCCACAATTCAGGAGTTTACTCGGTGACTTTCAGAGTGGAAAACGCCGCTGGAACCGAGTGGTTTGATGGTACTTACTATTACACAGGGCCTATGGCTGGCATGATCCAGATGCCAAACGGGCCACCCAGCTGGTCCTGGATCGAGTATGTCTGGAATGGCTGGTGCCCATAAGGAGGCTGAATATGAAAAGAAAACGTGTTATCAATACCTTTCTCTGGATTGCCGCTACCCTATTTTTGGCGACGCTAGCCTGTAACATGCCTGGACTCGGCGGCGCGCCTACTGAGGATGCTACACAGGTATCAGTTCCTGGACCTGTGGTTGCTTTCCAAGAGCCTGCCGCCGGCATTCAGGTGGATCTCAACCAACCCTTTCCCATTTCTGTTACGGCGCGCGATGTTCTAGGTGTCGTACGCCTGGACCTGTGGGTCGATGGCGTTCTGGTACTCTCCCAAGCAGCACCTGAGGCCGAAGTCAATGGGGTCAACCCGCTGACCTTGAGCTATGGCATGATGGGCACCGAACCCGGCACCTATGCCATGGTTGCCCGAGCGTACAACAGTGCGGGGGCGCTAGGAGAATCCCTGGCGGTCCATGTCACCGTCAGCAACATCGAGGCTTCTGTGCCGGACAAACCCCAACAAATACACTTTATCGCCCAGGATGGCGATACCGTTGACAGCGTTGCCCAGGAAACGGGCAGTACCGCCGCTGCCATCCAGGATGCCAACCCTGGGGTCAGTGGTGCGCTCAAACCGGGGCAAGTGGTGGTAGTGCCCGGGGCGCGATCCAACCAGCCTCCGTCACAACCCGCCAAACCTCCCGCGGGCCAACAGGGGGGGCAACAAGGAGGTCAGCAAGGTGGACAAGTAAATATTTTGCCAGGGCTGCTACCAATTCAACCGCCGGCCAGCGCCGTATCACTCCCTGGCTTCCAACCCGGCCAAGGTCAGGTCGCCCAAATCGATCCCAATTTATTCCCTGGCTTTCAAGCGGTTATGAACGGCACTAATCCTGACCTTTCTGCGCCAGATTCCTTGACTGTGATGACCAGCGACTGCAAAGTCACGCTGACCTGGAAAGATAATTCCACCGATGAAACCGGCTTTGCCATCTACCGGCGTCTCAAACCCGATCAGGTTTCAGCGCAATATGTGGCTGCCACAGCTGCAAACCAGACCAGCTACGTCGATGACGTTCCCTATCCGGGCACCTATGAGTACTCTGTAGAAGCTCAGGGTAAGGTTGATATCATCCCGCATGACCAGGTTGCTTTAGGTGTGATTCAACAGAACATGATCAGTACATCCCGCAGCGCGCCGGTTTTCGTGGAAGTCAAACCGACCTCGGCCTGCATCGATGATCCTGAGCGCGTCAAATACATTCACATCCAAGCGCGTGGCGTGGAACCCAAACGCGGCGGGGCTGGATTTGCTGCCCTTTGGTATAGCATCAATAACAGTCCCGGTCGACGGCTTCCCAAAGATCAGGGGAGTTACATCCCCACAGGGAAGTGGCAAATGTCAGATGAAGTCACCCCGGTTGCCGCCTCCCTGTTCCTCAACCCCGACCAATATATTACGGCCAAATTTTGGTCATCGGCATACACCCTGGCTTCCTGGAGCGACTCCCGCGGCCCTACAAATCTTGGAGAGGCTTACAACTCTCATTTACCAGGTGATATCGATATCAAAGACCAAAGCTATTACATCGCCCAGAACGACAACTTCAAAGTCGAGTACAAGATTTGGGTCGAAAATCTCAAATGGACCGGCAAAGGCACCACGGCTGCTTTCCCTGCGCCGACCAACCTGCGAGTCAAGCTCACCACAACCAACTCGCGCGTGATCACCTGGGATTGGCACTTTAGCGGTGCGGGCAAAGACATCGACGGTTTCCTGCTGTATCGCACATACAGTTGCCCCGGCATGGACTCCCAAATTTACGCCCCTGTGATCATCGCCTCCCCCCAGCAAGAGACCGAAATCCTCTTCCGGGGCGAACCGATGGGCTGCCTGTATCGCTACGAGGTCAGCGCGTATGGCAGGCAGGGCGAATCCGGTCGCAGCAACAAGGTCGAGGGCGATACCGAAGCGGCTTACGCTATCGCTGGAGTGACCTTCAAAACTCTGAAGATCAACAAAATGCCCCATGGCTCAGGCGGGGCGCAACTCAAGGTCTATGTCAACGATTTCCGGCGCACATCAGGCGCCTATTGGCTCAAAGAAGCCAGTTACGATCTGAAACCCTGGACTTTCGATGGCCGCAGACCGCATAATGCCTTGGGTATGGCATTAGCCGAAAAAGAATTCATGACCATCCGCTTCTCGGTCAGCGGCGTCGACAACCAGGGCTACGTGGCTCAGGATAGCGTTTGTAAAGGCGCTGGTCTGGTGCCTCCGGTCAGTTCATGGAAACAAGACCCCTGGACATTCACCATGCGCACCCCCGATGGCAACTGTGAACTGACAGTTGAACTCACAGGTCAAAAACCAACCGTCACTTCCAGTGGCGGCGTCGTCCACGCCCAGGCTGATCTTGCCGTCACCAAGCTCCAACGCATCGGTCTGCGCTTATTTGCCTATGTTGAAAATTATGGACCGGAACCCTTGTTCAACAATCGCATCCAATACGGCGTCACCTGGGGACTCTATGACGATGATGGCAAATTCAAAGTTGACGGTCCATGGGAAGGCAGAACCGTCTTACACGTACAATCGAACCTGCCGCAATGGATCTCGCTCGGTGATTACGTCGACCAGAACTTTGCCTACTATTGTGGCAAGAACCTAGGTAAATGCGAGCGAGGTTTCCAGGTAAGAGTTCTTCCATATCTCGAAGACCATGATCCGAAGAAACCTGACTTCAATGATCCCAACCCAGGGAACAACCTGCTCATTGTCCGAGGCAGCGCAATCGAGCAGATGAAATAACAGCAGGAGATATAAGATGAAGAAATTAAATTCCTTCCCTAAGAATGATTGCCGGACTCCGTTGGTGTGGGTTGCCGTGGTGATGGTTTCACTGCTCCTGAGCGGATTCGCCCTGAACCGCGCCGTGCTACAAGATGGCGCTAGCACGGGCACTACGGTTTGGATCGAATTCCCATTCAACGGCATGGATCTGCCTAAACAGACGATCAATTTTGTGGTCTATGCCACGGATGCCAATGGCATCTCAGGGTTCAATTTGAGCATCAATGGCGAACCATTGCCGGAAGCCACAGCCTACTCTATCAGTACGGATGGCAGTGGCCTGATGGCGCGTCTCGATCAGGAATGGATTCCCACGGCTGAAGGCGAGTACACCCTTGAGGCCACAGCACACAGCACCGGGGGCGGGTCGAGCAGCCCTTCCTCAGTGACCTTCTGCATCGGCACCTGCGAACCCGCTGCCGAAATCGTTCCCCAAGACGACGAGGATGCAGAACCCACCGGGACACCTACGCCTACGGCAGCTTCCTCTGAAACTCCCACTCCAACGCCTACGGCTTCACACACTCCAACCGAAACGCTAACACCAACCGCAACCCCCAGCGACACCCCCACGCCCACAGCCACGGCATATACGGAATCCTCGGCAGATTTTTGGGCCGCGCCTCCGTATATCAACCAGGGTGAATGCAGCACTTTGAATTGGAATGTCTATGGAGATTTCCAGGCAGTCTATTTCGAAGGAGTCTCCGTGAACGCCAGCGGCAGCGATTCGGAATGCCCAGCTGAAACCTACACGTACAACTTGCAAGTGATCGAGATGGATGGTTCTGCCACAGACTATTGGACAACTGTGGAAGTCTATGAGCCAGCTCCATCGGATACAACCGGCCCGACCATCAACTATGTCACCCATTTCTGGGAAGGCTGTACCATCTACGGCGAGGCTGGCCTGAGCGATCCTTCGGGCGTGATCTGGGCAGAGTTCTGGTTCAACCACAACGAAGCGGGCTGGGCCTGGATCCAGATGAACAACACTAGCGGCGATCAATGGGTCAGCCAGGTCGGCATCGAAACCGATGGCTTCTCCGGATCACTGGTGTATAAAGTCAGAACGGAAGATTCATTCAACAACGAAAGCTGGTCTGGTGAGTACATCCACAATTATTCGTATTGTGGTGAATAGAATGGCAGATTTGGGGGTAGGGAGAGCTCCGCACTCCCTACCCCCAAATCTGAAAGTTTACTCTGGCAATTAGAAAAATTTGAGAAACTCATATGAAAATTCGAAGAAAAGCCCTCGTTGGAGTAGCGTTATCTATTGTAATAACATTGGCTTGCATCATCACGGGACCTCCCCCGCAAGACGATCAATCAACGTTCAATACCGCAGTCGCCCAAACATCCCAGGCCAAATTCATACAAATGACCTTGCAGGCACAAACATCGCCTATCCCACCAACCGGGATACCACCAACCGCTGTAGCACCCTCGGCAATCCCGCCAACAGATGTTCCACCGACCGCGATGGTTCCCACTGCGATACCACCAACAGCCACACCCCCTGATGCGTTTGCCCCCGACCCGCTCGGCCCCGCCTGGTCGAGCATGGCCTTCAATGGTGGCACCTGTTATGACATGGACGTGCTCTTCACGGCTGCCGACGCCACAGCCGATGTCTGCCTGGATGGCAATGTGATCCTCAGCCCTCAGAACGGCGCCACTTTCTCTGGACACGCGTTTTTGAGCGCGCCATCTCTCAACCAATGCCGCGCCGCCGCCCTGACCGCTGATCCACTGGCTCCAATTACTGACGCTTACTTATGCTTCCAAACCAATGCAGGCAGTTACGGCTTCTTCGTCATGCGCGACGATCAGATGTTAGCCAGCGGGTATATTGTTTTTGATGCCTACATATTTCCCTAACAGAACACCATTTTTGTTGATTGGATATTGTTGGATGTCAATAGCACATTCCCGTTTATTTCTATCAAGGAGAGTGAAAATTGAAAATTATCATTATCAACTGATTTGAACAATGTGACTTCACAGACGGGGAAGCACCCTTTTTCAGGCAAATCTGATCCAAGGAAAGCAATAACTGATTAATTTGATTAGCCATAAAAAGGAGAAATGACAATGTCTATCTTAGAATTTATGTGGAAATTGGCCTTGCGAATCGCCGCAGCCATCGTCAGGTTATTTCAGTTCAGCCAGGCGGAGGGGGATGAGGTAGAAATTTCCGAGGAGCATTATTGCAGTCAATCAGCAGACCCAGAGGAATTGTTTCAACGATACGAAGAGCAGATGGCGTTGTTGGCAGAGCAAGGCATCGATATGGAACCGCTTGTAATGGGGGAGAATCGTTGGCCAGCGATAGATCGTCCTGTGCTGGTAGAGGACGATCAAGATTTTGGAGAAATCTACGCAACAGCCCTAGAAGATATAACGAATAAATCTCCTACCCTTGCAGATATTTCCAAACCGCTGCTGGATGAACTCAGGGAAGACGTTGTCGAAAATACCGAGATTGGAAATACCAAACCCTTGGCCCAAATGCCTCATTTGAATGTTGCCCTGGTGGAAGATACCGGCAGCATGTTAATGCGTAACCCGGTCGATTTCATAGGTAAGGGAATTCTTTTTATGCGCAATGGAAATACCGGTTTCGATCTTCAGGGGCTCTCGCCAGGACAATACGATGGTTCCTTTGAAAAAGTGCACGCTACCTCCGGGGGATTCAAAATCCCCATCAACACAGATAACGCCAGCCATCATTATTCGTTCAAGGGGTCATTCAAATTCCGCTTCTACAGGAAAACCTATCGGTCTATCTACGTCAACTCCAATGGTAATTTGACCTTTGCCAAAGGAGATACGCGCCCGTCGATTGATAAATGGGAATTCCGCAAGAACCTGCCTGCTATTGCACCCCTTTGGACGGACCTAGACCCATCACAAGGAGGAGAGATCATCCTGCACGAAAGTAAGGATCAACTGGTAGTGACCTGGGTGGGAATATCCCTGAAGGGATCTCAAAAACGCTGCAGCTTCCAGGTAGTATTATTCGATGACGGTAAAACGAACAAAATTACTTTTAACTACAAATCGGCTGACGCTGACAAAGTTTTGGTGGGTGTATCTCCAGGGGACAAATCGAAACCTCTTTCTCCCAGAGATCTGTATGAATCGGTGTATCTCACCAAACAATCAGCCTATGGTTGCATCTACGAGGAATTTGGTGGTTATAAAGACTTGAATGTCGTAGAAGTGGCAAAAGCATTCTACAAAGATTATGATGACGACTACGATACCCTGGTGATGTTCTCCAACGAAGACCTAACTGACCCGCTCTATTCCAACTGGCCTCTTTTCAACGATATCGAAGGAATCGGTTTAAAGAAATTTGATCGTCGCAACACCCAACTTGGAAAAGGGTTCACAAACGTGACAAACCTAATAAAAATGGGTAGCGCAAGGGCATTGAACGATCATCCCTACAAACTAATGCCAGATACAGTATCGTGGTATGGCATCCATCTTCTGGCTCATGAGCAAGGTCATAAATGGTTGGCTTTTAACCAGTATTGGGATGGAAATAAGATGCAACCCTCACTTAGTAATGGAATTCATTGGCTGCGAAATGTGCACACACAGGCGGTAGTTCCGCCTTGGGGTGGGCAGGGTAAACACTCTGTCATGAAAGGTGCAACATGGTCCGAAGTGCTGGGCAACCCAGGAGTATTCGCGCGTGCTTTGAAAGGGGAAGCCTGTTTCGGCTCGCTGGATTTATATCTAATGGGTCTCTGCAGTACGCGCGAGTTGATCGATGCCTGGTTCATACAAACGTCTACACCGGTATACAACCAGCTGCGGGTAAAAGGAAAACGTGTGAATTTGGCTCATGATAATCTGGCGGACTGGGATGGCAAAAACCGCCTGCGCAAACCTTATGTGCAAAACAGCCCGAAACATTTCCGTTCAGCTTTCATCCTGGTACACGAAAAAGGGAAAAAACCTGACCCGAAAATGGTAGCCCGGGTAGCAAGATATGCCGCGGCCTGGGAAATATATTTCCACGCATTCTCAGAGATGCGCGCCGTATGGTTGACGCACCTGACGCCGCGCAAAATGAAGATCTATGTGGATGGCCAGGGCAATGACAGCAGCGGTGACGGCAGCCAATCGAAACCCTTCCGTACCTTGACCAAAGCAAAAAGCATCGCAAAACCTGGCAGTACAATCCATCTTGGAGCAGGAACCTATGATGCCACTGCCGGAGAAATATTCCCAATTGAGCTGCCCGCTAATGTTTGGGTTGAAGGGCTCTACGAAGGCTCTATCATTCGAGGTGAGGGCACAGTCACGATTGATGGGAAAGCATATCAGACCGCGATTGTAGCCCCGATGCACGCCAAGCTTTGTCGCGTTATGGTGGAAAACAAGGCTGGTGGCGCCTGCCTGCTATTCGATAACGGCGAACCGCATATTCTAGGATGTAAATTTACAACGGCTACAAAAGGAACCGGGGTGCAGCTCGTTGGGAGTTCGAGCGGGTTCATTATGGAATCTCATATTGTAGACAACGAGGTGGGGATAGAAGTTCTTGGTGATAAACCCTGCGGTCCAACGCTCAGTGGCAACTTCATAGAGAATAATAACAAAGCTGGATTGCTATACAAAGGCAAATCATCTCCCCATGTCTCAGTGAATATCTTTCAAGGAAATGATATCGGAGTGGAAGGGCACGGTACCTATCATCCAAGATTCGCAGGGAACGAATTCCTTACCAATAGAATCGGGGTCTGGATGGTAGATACCTGGATGGGTGATTTTGGTGTTGGAGGCCGCTCAAGCCCCGGAGGCAACACATTTTTCAGCAACACCGATGCAGGCTTCTGGAATCAAACTCGGCATACTTACCTCGCTAAAAACAACATTTGGGAGCACACCCCGGTGAAAACCGCATCTGGCAGTAAACCTCCATCTGGAGGCAAGCTGGATATCTTCAATTCAGGAGGAGGAAAGGTGGATTACTAAAGGATGCAAAGCCATGTTTACAATTGAATTCTTAGGGGGATTTCTGTTATTTCTCATCGTGGCGCTAGCCCGGCAATTTAGGTGCAAGCATCGATGGAATTAGAACAATCTTTCAACAAAGAAAGCTGGTCTGGGAAGTACATCCGCAACTACTACTAATGCTGTGAGTTCGCGGTCTTGATGTGATTACCACATTTATAGTATGATTATCCAAGTAATTAGGGTAATTTTGTCCGATTGCCTAGATGCGCTTAATTGGTCCAATAGAATTACGAAAATTGAATATCAGGTTCCCCGCATGTATCTTCATCGCCAAAGGAGATTTAGTATGAAGACCATCACCTCCCTTTTTCGAATTCCACTAATGCTTCTAACCGTCGCACTCTTATTGAGTTTTTCGTCTGCCCCACCTCAGTCAATCGATCTTACCAAAGGGTTCAGCGTGATGAATGCTGTTATTGCATCTGGTGAGGTTGAACTATTCGATCTCGAGAGTTATGATTTTGTTAGCGGTGAAAGAGGGTATCAAATTGGCGGCGATCTCTACGTCCGAACCACAAATTCTGACTGTTTTGAATTTGAGGCCTGGGCGAACTTTCCACCACAGCAAGGCGGTTTCTACCTCTTTAGCGGTTTCAGTGGAGATTTGAGCGACCTCAATCCCGCAGAGATGGGCCTTGTAGATGATGATTTCTCTCCATTTTGTGTCGAATTGATAGAAGGTGGCCTGTATGTTTACAAGCGGCACGCCAAACCGGGTGATTACATCATATTCCGAGTAGAAGCGTTGGCAGCTGATTTGATCCGCCTTTCTTATATCGTTACCGACACAGGGCTTCCTGAGAGTTCGTCTTCTCAAGTTGCGGATACCCCAGATTCTTTTACGCTGCCTGCTGGGCAACATATCGACGCTTATGATGGGCCTGGTGGACAAAGTTCAGGATCATTTCAAGTTGAGCTATTCTTTACCGTCATTGAAGAGCGCGACAGCTTCCTGCACGTTTCATGGGATGCTGCAAATGGCTCGACGTATGATGCATGGGTCAAACGAGCAGATGTGGAAATATTTCTATCAGGGGATTATGCTGAGTGCCCCTTCGTGTTCACGATGACCGATTACACACCCCAAACCTTCGCGACGCCCGATGGAAGTCCGCCCAAGGGCGTTTTTTCCTTCGATGCGTTGGTTGACCTTAGTTCTGAACCCGTGACCCTGCAACAAACAGAAGCCACGTTGCAAGATGCTAGTAACATTCTCTTCAACTTAACCGGATTCGTAATTCGATTACAAAATTATGGGACAGTTGAGTTTACTCAAGAGCAAAGTTCAGACTATCTTATGCGTGATAGCATCCCACAATGTTATATAGCACAAACGACAAATGATATCCCTGACAGTCTTGTCATTTTCTCGTACGGAGCGGATAACTTTGCTCGGACTATGGGAGGCTTCACCTATGCTATCGAAGGGCCAACTTCATTCAAAAATCATTTTGTCGACGCGTTTGGTAATGACAACCAAATCTATGTGATGTTCAATCATTACAGCCACAAATATGCCCGTTGCGGCTACGATGAATGGGGGGAGAATGTCATCAGCGATGTCTCAATCGGGGGTGAATGCTCGAACCAGCCTGGAACACCTTGCGTAATGAAAAACGGGTATTCGATGTGTCAAACCGCGGCCGATGATCTCTATGCCTCCACACCGAATTATTTCAGTGCCGCAACAGTAATTCATGAGATCATGCATTCCTTTGGATATTATGCGAATTATGATCATTATGGCACAACGGACTGCACGGAGGAAATGAAAAAAGGCGACAGTTCCTGGACACCAAATGATGATGAGTTCCTGGTCGTCAACGGGATGTGCCCCTATGTCTATGACAATTTTATCGCTGGATACCGTCCTTAGTATCGAATAAATAACCCGATTGACAAGCACACCCTGTTTTTTGTCATCCTGAGCTGCTGCAGGCGAGCGAAGGATCTCTCCCAAATTGAGTGAAGAGGTTCTCTTCGACACGATCTTCGATCGCAGGGGATGCATCTCCCCTTCCCTGTTCCTACAATTCGGTGAAGGGGAGATGCAAAGGTGTAAAAACCAAATCACCTTAGGGTGCACGCATATCAACAGGACCCCAGGCCGGGGAATGGGCATGATTGAACGCATCAGAGATTCGCCTGAGATTATTCCCATCGGCATCCACCACGTAAACCCCTAGTTTCCCTTCAGGGACATCAGTGCCTGTAAATGCCAGCCAATCGCCATTAGGAGACCAAGAGGGCGATTGCACACCCACTCCATATTCGAACCAATCGGCTTGCGCCGCAAGGTTGGGCTCATTGCTTCCCATCAAACTGAAAAGGTATAAGCCGCTGGAAGAATACTCATTACTCAATGCTTCCCAAGCAGTAAGGACGAAGGCCAGATGGTTACCGTCCGGAGACCATGCTGACAGCCAGCGATCGCCTCCATATGAGAATTCTGTACCGAGAATGAACTCCTCCCCAGTCGCCACATTGAGAACGGCAAGTTTATCGTTCTCCATTTCAGACAGCTTCCAATAAAAGGTTGCCGATCCGTCTGACGTCCAGATGGGGCCATAAACAGAATGTCCTTCATCTTGTGGCATCTGGTTGGGAGTGTTGTTGGCCAAATTAAGGATGAAAGAACTTGGATTATTGATTAAGGGCGCGCCCTGAAAAGTTTGCACGTCAGCGTAAGAAAAACTTAATTGCGATCCTGATGGAGACCAGCGAGGCATCTCGTAGATGCCAGGGGCAAAAGAACGGTCGATCAAATTGCTACCATCGACATTCATGGTAAACAAATGCGAATTTAGGGCCGCTAAATCCGGTTGGTGGACGAAAGCGAACTGTGCGCTGTCCGGCGACCAGGCAGGGAACATCACCCTGCCTGGCAGGTTGGTGATCTGTGCAGGTCTCGTCCCAAAATTCAAAAAGGCTTCATAGTCAAGCACGAACAAGTGCGTTTGGTCTCCTTCACCGCCGATATACGCCAAAAAACGTCCATCCGGCGACCAGACCAGACTCTTCTCATTTTCTAGATTATAGGTAGCGCGCCGGGTTTCACCATTCTGCAGAGCATAGATGTAGATCTCATTGTCTGTATCGGTGTACTCTTTTGGATTGGCTTGATCCGATACAAAGGCGATCACCCCGCTTCCCTGAATATCCAAAGGGGAATAGGATTCGCTTTGGGCTGCCTCAACAACCTCGGTGCCTGCCTGCTCGACATTGGCAATCACCGGATCATAGATGATCATTGGGGAAAGATTGCGCCCGGTCTCCGTCAGTTGGGTCCGTTCGCCAGTAGATATGTTGACCAAAAACAAGTTTTGATTGTCATCCACAATCATTGAAGTCCCGTCCGGAGTCCACGACGGGATTGTGATTCTGGAAGTCGCTGCCGAGTCAAAAACTGCTTCATCAGGCGCTAAAAATTCGTGAACGAAGACCAGGTCGCTCCCATCTGGGCGCATGGTATAAAGGGCTTGGTAATTTACCCCCCAATTACCAATGAATGACGCGAAAGTAAGTATCGCCATTCGGTTTCCGGCCGGCGAATGGACGACATAATAAGTATCGTAAAACCAATTCTGTTCAGAGCCTTCTACTAACATCTCAGGCGCAGTGCCCCTTGGATCGGTCTGGAACAAGCCAGAAAGCAATAACTCTCCCGTAGTTTCTGCCATAAATAGAATATTCTCACCATCAAAAGCCCAATGGGGGGATATTTCTCGATAACCTTCGATATCTCCTATTGGTTTCTGGTTACTCCCATCTGCATTGGCAATGTAAGCCTGAGAATAGCCCAGCAACGGTGCTCCTGAAAACAGGCCTTCGTTGGGGTACTTGGTGTAGCCGATCTGTTGACTGTCTGGTGACCATATTGGCTGAATATTGAAATCTTCTGTGTTGGAAATTTGCTTCAGGTCGCTTCCATCAGGATTTACCGTATAAATTGTGCTCTGACCTACCTGATGGCCATGCTCAAAAGCCAAACGTTGGCTATCGGGCGACCAGATCGGAAAATGTGAATTTTGCATATCTGGTGTAACCAATGCCGGCTCTGGATTTGACTGTGCGAGATTCACGGTATAAATCAGCTCCGCTTCGAAATCTCCGGTGACAAATGCGCCCCAACGCCCATCTGGAGAAACTACCAAATTATGTTTTTGAAGCTCACTTGTTGTAATTCTAGAAATCTCCTTGGAGATCAAATCCATGGCATAGACGTCGAAATGGTCAGGCTGATTATCGCGATCGGAGAGGAAGTAAACAGTCGCGCCACCACCTGCCAGAGGTGTAGGTTCGGGTAGTGCCGTTGGAGAAGGGAGCGAAGTAGGTGTTGGCGAGAGTGTAGCTTCCAATGCCTGGTTGGATATCAAAATGGCTTCTGTTGGTACTAGTGCGATAGATTCCACAGGCGTTTCCGTTATTGAAGCCCTATTTGGAAGATTGCACCCACTGAGCAGCAAAATTACACAAATCACAAACAAAGTACTGAGTCTCGTGAACCGCATATATTTCCGTTTATTCATCGTTTATCTCCAATTTATACCAATAATAAGATTCGGATCTTGTACAGGGTTGATCATTGCTTAGTAGGTTGGCGTAATCTGGATAAAGTTGAGGACGCCCAGGCTAGCGCTCAGTGGATTCCTGTATGATCTCAGATGCCAGATTTTGAAGTTCCCTGATTTCATCTGGTTCAATATGATTCGCTTTCCAGTAAATCTCCAACAATTCTTGAGAGGAGAGCTTTCCAACCGTCTGGTCTTCAGGCAAGCGGATGCGGTTTTCTTGCTGGGGTCGTTTGACCAGATGAAACTCGAAGGCTTCGGCAGCATGTTCCCGCAAGGATGCCTCATCGATCAGCGACTCCCACTCGCGCGGATACTCTAGAACCAGGCGGACGATGGCATCTTTGAGTTTTGCTTTTGATGGTAACGCTCCACGCAATTGATCGTTGATCCCTTCCTGAGATTCGAGACAGATGAACCGGTCTACAAAGGGGCGGATGCTGGTGAGTTGGTGCCAGGTTACCTCTGCAGTTCCCTTCTCGACCTCGGCAATCACGTAAAACTTATCGTCCTCGGCCTCCCCAAAATCCACACGCTCGATGGAGCCAGGATAAACTACAGGAGGGGGATCTGATGGGTTCGCTTTGCTATCCTTGGTCAAGTTTTGGGGTTTGTGGATGTGACCGAGAGCTACATAATCCAAACGCTGATCTCTGACCAGGGAACCTGGCAGCACCAAATCTCCGCCCAGCATGACCGTGCGCTCACCACCATATTTGGCTCCCTGGACCGAGGCGTGAGCAGTCAGGATGATGGGGAGATTTTGGTCAGCCTCATCGAGCCAGTGGTGCACTAGCTCTGTCAAGCGCTCTTCGAGTTCCACATAGATTTGAGATAGATCGCGTCCTTGGATATCCAAATGTGCCATCATTCCTGAACGTGAGATCCAGGGGATCGCCAATACTTGTAAGGGCACTCCACCCAATTCATCCGGGGTCAGAAAATTCGGCCGGTCGAGGACCTGCACATGCGGTACCTGCAAAGTTAAGAACTCCGTCAGGGCGTGGGCGCGGTTCATCGCCGGGGAGAGATCGTGGTTGCCGACCAGCAGCAGGGTTTGAATCCCGGCTTGTGAGAGGCGCATGATGCGTTTTCCCCACTCGCGTTGATACGTCGGAGCCGGATTGCGATCCTTGTACGCATCCCCCGCGAAAAGCACCAAGTCGACTTGCCTATCAATGGCCGCATCGACGATGGTGTCCAGGGATTTGAGGTAATCCATCACTCGCAGGGGCAATCCACTCTCTGGGTCATGGCGGCCATAAGTGGCCATATCAATATGCGCGTCGGCAAAATGGAGAATTTTGGTCATGGCAATTATCTCGAATGATTCTACCATGTGGAAAGTTGCTATTTGATGCATGGTTAAAAACAGATGCGTGCAGCGCTTTGCGCCGCACGCATCTGTTTTTAACTCTATCAACTCACGGTTGATTACACTATATTCCTCAGAGACCCCCTGGACTACAAGACGGTGCAACCTGGCTGGGTGAAAATGAATTCCCACCAGCAACCTTAGACGCAAACGTAGAGAGTTTCTTCGTCACTCGCTCACTCTGACATCCAGGGCAAATCACCTCGCTGATGGAATTGGCGCTGCGCACCAGTTCTTCAAAAAACTGCCCGCATTCTTCACAAACAAATTCGAAAATCGGCATACATTCCTCCAAAATAAGAAGTAACCCGATAGCTACCTACTGGCTATCTGGTTTAGATGCAAACATGTGAAAAAGGTTACATTGAATTTGGCTTATCCACCACCCTGGATACGGTTCAAATGATACCAACCGATTTCGAAGTTGTCGTTGAGCTTTACGGCCTCGCTCAGATCAGCAATTGCCCCATCGATATCGCCTAAGGCTTCCTTGGCCAGGGCGCGCCAATACCAGGTTTCTTCGATAGCCGGTTCGCTGGCCGCAACGATAGTGGTGGTGGCCAGGTTGAGTACATCGTAATAGCGTCCGGAGTAGAAATATGCCCAATAGGGTCCGGTCTGGTACCAGACCATTCGCCAGGGGACATTGACCTCTTCGGGATTGAGACCCGCATATAGGGCAAAGAATTCATCATACGCTGCCGCGGCTCCAGCATAGTCATCGAGGTACACCAGATTCGTGCCCCGATTGAACCAGGCAAAAGCCTTTTCGCGACCCTCTAGGGTAAAGATCTCGTCCGAGGCCTTTTGAGCCGCGTACTGGAAGTTATAGGTTTCTTCAGCATGAGGCCCGAGGATTTCCATGACCTCCGCCTCACGAGCCGGATAATACACAACGATATAGGTGTAGTTGAAGTTCCGCCAATACTTCTGCATATCTTCATAAGAAACTGGCAGATTCTCCATGATAAACGAATCCTGGGCTGTGAAGCGTTCGCGGGAGTCATCATAAGCGTTGATGACCTCGTAATGCCCCATCCAGCCTTCGAAACCCGCACCTTCGAAGCCTTTTTCAACGATCACGGGGAAACCCGCGGCGATTAAACGTTTCAAAAGATCCAAATCACCACCCACCCGCCACAGAGCGTTGAACTCGGTCTCTTCGTTGACGAAGGCCACCATCTCATATGGCATGACGTTCTTGTCACGCTGATTGGGTTTCAAGTAAGCGGCGGTGTCGCGCTGGTCTCCGTTCCATTTCCAAAACGATAAGGCCATGGAAAGATTGGCCGGGCCACAATTATTCCAGTGTTGGAATTCGTGCCGGATGCCCCCCAGATTGACTTTGCCAGGGATGGGTGTCGAAGTAATCGTTGACGTAGGAGAAGGAGGATGTGTTTCGGTTGGTCCTGTTTCAGTGGGGGTTGCTGCAACGGTCGGCGGGATGGGCGTGGGGCTGGGTGTTTCCGTCGGTATCAATGTGGTCTCTTGCCCACCTTCTGGAATGAAAAGGGCTTCCTCGGGAGGATTGAGCGCATATTTGATCTCCGCTTTCCAGGCATCGATGCGCCAGGCCAAACGCTCGTTGATCGGTGGATAGTTATAAAGGAGAACTGCCACCACCAACAAGGCAGGAATGGCGATCAAAGCAATTAATAACCTTCTTCTTTGCATAGTTTGGCATTATATCGCAAAAGCCTCTTGACATCGTTAGAAGAAAATGTATAATAATCACAGAGTACTTTGAAAAACAAAGCACTTTACAAACCACAACACTGTAGTTGGAGATTGATATGAAAAAGAAGTTAAGTTTGAAAGAAGCCGAACGCAAAGCCTTCCGCATGACCTTCCAAGATGGATTGTGGGATATCTTCTTGGGACTTGTGATCTTGCAATTTGCCCTGGTTCCCCTGCTAACCGACTTGGGCTGGGGTGATTTTTGGAGCTCGATGGTCATGCTGCCGGTATATTTGCTGGCCATTTGGGGGGTGCGCACCTTAAAGCGAACCGTCACAACACCTCGAGTTGGACTGGTGACTTATCGCAGCGAGAGGAAATCTAAGATTCAAAAATTGACCCTGATCACTACGGGGACATTACTTTTGGGTTTGGTATTTGGGTTGCTTCTGTTCGTTGGAGATGACTTCAGCGAGTGGTTCTTCCCGGCCGTCTTCAGCATTGTCGCTATGGCGGCATTTGGCGGCGCAGCGTACTTTTTGGATTATCCTCGTCTGATTGTGTACGGAATTTTCACTGCGCTTTCCCCACTCGTCGGGCAAGTGTTATACCTAAACTGGGGTGTGATGCACCATGGATTTCCGATCACTTTTGGGTTTTCTGGCAGCATAATGATCATTATCGGAATATGGCTCTTCGCCCGATTCTTGCGCGAATATCCAATTATGGATCCTTCGGCAATGAGCTAATCAACAAAGGGAGTAATTGATGTCTACAAAAATAAATCTAAAAGAAGCTGAACGCAGCACCTTCAAATTAGCTACCTATACCGATGGCTTAAATGACATCTCGCTTGGGATGGTTTTGATATTGTTAAGTGTGTATTCCATGACCCGCAGCGCACTTGGACCCGTGCTCAACGCCATTTTCATTATCAGCGCGACCCTGATTGTTGTGGGAGCGATAAGCTTCATCAAAAACCGCCTCGTACCCCAACGGATTGGCCTGGTCAGGTTTGGCCCGCAGGTCAAACAACGCCTGCGGATTGCGCTGATTCTCATCGTTGTTTTAGTGATTGCCACCTTAGCTACCTGGACTCTCTCTGCACAAGATGTGCTTCAAGAGCCGGTTTGGGAGCGACTACCGCAATGGGTGACTGACTTCGATGTTGATATCGTCTTCTCAATCCTGATCATCGCCTTCTTCTGTGTGCTGGCATATTCCTTTCGCATATTTCGTTTCTATCTTTATGGCTTGCTGATTGGAATCGGGATTCTGATCTCAACAATTCAATCGGTGTACTATGGAAAGCAATTCGATTTCCCCCTGGCCATCGCCGGTTTGGTCATTCTTGGGATCGGGATATTTTTGCTGATACGCTTTCTGAATAACAATTCGACGCCAATGGAGGCGCATTAAGATGACGGCGCAAGGGAAAAGCGACCAGGAACTGCATCCCCTGGCGGATATTGACCGCGTCATCCACGCCCCAGCCCGACTGATGGTGATGACCTACCTCTATGTAGTCGAAAGCGCCGACTTCATCTTCCTGATGAATTTGACCGATCTGACCTGGGGAAATCTCTCATCCCATTTGAGCAAACTGGAAGAAGCCGGATATGTAGAAATCGAGAAAACTTTCGTCCAAAAGAAATCTCACACGATGGTTCAGTTATCTGATAAGGGCAGAGAGGCATTCCAGCAGTATAAGGAGCAGATCCAGCAAGTCCTTGAAGATCTGCCAGATTGAACCAACCATTTTCATCAAACGTACCCATAATAAATATCTTTAGGAGAACCACCCATGATATCCAGAATCATCGTTGCCCTGCTTGGGATGACGCTTACCTTATCGCCATGGCAGCAACCCACCTCAATATCGTCCGCTCAACCAAGCTCACGTACTGCGATTGAGTCAAAATCCCAGTTCCAACCCTATTTTGAAGAAACAGATTGTCCTTTCCAGGTTCCATCTGAATTTATCGAAGGCGAGACTCTACAATGCGGCTTTGTCGTCATCCCCGAAGACCACGATGACCCTGCAGGGCCCACTATCAAACTGGCCGTGGCAATTTTCAGAGCGCAAGGTGAAAATAATCAACCCGATCCGATGATCTTCCTCTCCGGTGGGCCGGGGGAGAAGACAGTTGCATCAGCCGCTGCATTGGCAATCCACCTGGCCGCTTTCAACGCCAATCGCGATTTGGTATTTTTCGACCAACGCGGCGTGGGTAATTCTCAACCTGCATTGGAATGCCCAGAGTTCGTCGATGCGCTCTTCGAAACATTGGATGAGGCCGATCTGTCGGTCGCTCAACAAACCGTATTTAAATCTGTCATGCGTTGTAAAGAACGCTTAATAGATGAAGGCCACAACCTGGCTGCATACACCACGGCCCAAAACGCGGCTGATGTAGAAGGTATCCGTATGGCTTTGGGGTACGAGCAGATCAACCTATTCGGTGGCTCTTATGGCTCGCTGCTGGCACAGGCGGTGATGCGTGATTTCCCCGAATACATCCGCAGCGTGGTGATCGATTCGACCGTGCCAATGGAGAAGAGTTTGCTCATCGATATCCCCACCACCGCAGTGAATGCTACCCTGCACCTGATGGATTCGTGCGCCGCCGATGAAGCTTGCAACAGCGCCTTCCCCGACCTGGAGAATGTGCTCTACGATCTGGTGGAAGAGCTCAATGCGGAACCCGTCCCGGTTACGCTGGTCAATCCCCTAGATGGCCAGAGCCACGCAGCCCTGATGAGTGGGGATATGATCTTTGGGAACCTGGTGTACTTCCTCTACCAAACTCCCATTATTCCAACTCTGCCGCAAGCCATCTACAATGTTGCCAATGGCGATTACGATCTGATGATCCAACTCAGCAGCCGCAAATTAGCTGCCTACGATGCCCTGAGCCGAGGCATGAGCTTTTCCGTGCTCTGCACCGATGACCTGATTGAACGCACCCCTCAGGATTACCTGGAAATCCGCGCCGCTATGCCCCCAGCTCTGGCGGGTAATACTGATCCAGAGGATTTGATCGAATACGGGTATTTTGGCATTTGTGAGAACTGGCCTGTAGAGAAAGCCGATCCCGCAGTCCGCCAGCCAGTTGTTAGCGATATCCCCACGCTGATCCTGGGCGGCGAATTCGACCCGGTCACGCCCCCCGAATATGGGCGTATGGTTGCCGAACACCTGAACAACAGTTATTTCTTCGATTTCCCCAGCGTGGGCCACAGCGTTGCCGTCGCCAACGAATGCGCTCGGGGCATCACTTTTACATTCCTGACTGACCCCCACACCCAACCTGATGCCAGTTGCCGGGAAGACTTGAAACTCCAATTCGCTCTGCCGCTCGATTTCGCCGATATCCCCCTCACTCCAGTTCTCATCGAAGAGTTTGGAATTCAGGCGTTGGCTCCTGAGGGTTGGATGCAAGTCGCGCCCGAGTATTTTGTTTCGCCTGATACCACCATCGAGCTGGTAATCAAGGAGAAAACCGACGAACCCCTTAGCGTGTTCTTGCAAAAATGGGGCGCCAGTGACCCCATCGATACGCTCCAGGCCAATGGATTCGATTGGTCTTTGCATGAACTTGACCTTTCTACCTACAATATGGCAGGTTACACGGCAACAGCTCCCAGTGAGAACGGCTATTATGTGGTATTCATCATCACCACCCAAGCCCAGCAACCGAAGCTCTTTGAGCTTGTATTCTTGCCAATAGTAAATTCGCTGGAACCATTGGAGTAGCAGTTTAGACCAAATGAAAAATCTCACTCTATACATTGCAATTGCTCTGCTGCATTGTGGCTTGAGTGCGTGCTCGCAATCTGAACCTAAGACAAGTCAGGTCGCGAGCACACCAGGTACATCCTATGTTTCTCCGGACGGCCGCGAGACCTTCGAGTTGGTCCAAGGAACCACCCAGGTTTTGCTGAATCCCCAATCTCTTTCTGGGAGCGAACATATTTCAGAGGATATTGTTCCAGTCGCAGATACCAATCAACCCACTGTACGAGTCCTTCCAGAGAACCTAAACCTTTATAGTGTGCATCTGCGCAAAATGATCGGTGGTATTGGAATCAATTTTGAGATGGACAAGAACATTGGGGGGATGCGCATCAAAAACCCGCGCTCTGGGTTTGGGGCTGAGATGGCGGGATTACTTCCAGATGATGTCATTATCGCTGCTGACGGTATCCGTTTTGAAGATTTCATCACTGAAGCGAATGCTGTCGACAGAATTGCTGAGTTGATCGTCGGGAAATTAGGCTCTAAAACCCGGCTCACTGTAAACCGTGATGGTCAGGAAATCGATTTCGATGTGCTGCGAAATTTCCCCACATTGTTCGGATACGACGAAATCGAGTTTGAGGTAGAGCAAGCCGAATTGGGAGTAGAAATCATGCCGGTGAAACCCCTCGCAGATGGGTTGTATTGTTACCATACCATCGGCCAGGGCCAATATTTTCGTTGTTTCATCGTGGGGACGGTTGAAATTGCGAAACCTGAAACAACCGCCAGAGTTGAAGAACTCGACCAAACCATCCTCGGAGGGTTGGAAGCCGTTGAATGCCGCTTTCCCACCGAAACAGATCAGGATGTCGATTGTGGCGATCTGGTGATCCCGGAGAATTCTGACAATCCCAATGGATATACCATTCGCATCCATGTGGCAGTCTTCCACCCACCCAATCCAACCAAACCTGACCCGGTCATCTTTCTACATGGTGGGCCGGGAGGGGGCGCCTTGGCCTGGATTGCGCCATACTATGCCAATGGTTATCAATATCTTTTCCCTGATAGAGATTTCGTAGTATATGACCAACGTGGAACCGGCTATGCTGAACCAAAGCTGAGCTGTGCCAGTGATGTGGATGACTATGCCCAGAGCATCGCAACCGATTTGCATATGAGCCTGCTAGCCTGGGAAGCCACCACCATGGATGATTGTCGTGAAGAATTGACCAATACAGGCATTGACTTAGCCGCTTATACCACCCAAGCGAATATCAATGATCTCCACAATATAATATCAACCATGGGTTTAGATCAGGTCAACCTGATGGGCACATCCTATGGCAGCAAGCTCGCAATGGCTTACGTTGAGCAGTACGGTGAAACTGACCATGTGCGCAGCATGATCCTTGACTCCGTTTTACCGCCGAGTGCAAACATCTTCGCAGAACGCGGCCAGGTTGCTCAATCCGCGTTTCAAAACGTGTTTGAGAACTGCGCAGCTGATGAGCTATGCCAGCAAGAATACCCAGAATTAGGAGATCAATTCTACGCGCTGCTGGAAACTCTCAGCGCTGAACCTGTGAACATTAAATTCCAGAATCCCTCGACAGGTCGAAGCCAGGATGTGGTAATCAACGAATACATCTTCATTGAAACTTTCTACCGGGCAATGTATCGAGCAGATTGGATCCCTCAATTGCCCAAGTTGATCACTGAAACCCATGCTGGGAATTACACTTTGTTCAAAGAAGCCTTGAGTAACATTTTCGGTCTTGCTGAAGGTGTCGATAGGGGCATCTACTACGCAGTCATGTGCGCAGATCACCATCCCATCAGAGATGCCACACATGCACCCAGTGAATACACATCCCCATTGATCAAAGAGTTTTTCGAACTCACAGAACAGTCCATGGTTGATATATGCAGTCGTTGGCTTATCGATGAAACTTTGCAAACTCAACCGCTGGAAGAAATCATCGATGTACCTGCTCTGCTACTCAGTGGCGCATATGATCCGGTCACACCCCCTGATTGGGCCCACTTGGTCAACCGGTCTCTGGAAAATGGGTATTTGGTTGAATTCCCAACCTCGGCACACGGAGTCCTTGGAGGAAGTCCCTGTGCGCAGATGGTAGTTGCAGATTTTGTGAAAAACCCAGATGAACCCGAACACATATGCCTTCTAGAGTTGCCGACTATTGAATTTGAGCTGCCTTGATCCCGAAGAGAATTCCGAATCCGGGAAAAATGCGCTGTTGACTAAAATATTAAGTTCATTTTTTTCCATAGATGTTTCAATTCCCTAACAAAGTAGCATATCGCTTATCGCGCGACATCGTAACAAAGCCAAACAAATAAACAAAAATACTTGACTTCGATCGCAATATTTTATACAATACTAAAGCGTTTTAGTAAAACGCTTTAGTATTTTTGATTTCCGTAAGAGATAGTCATTGAGGAGGTGCGTTATCGTAAAAAAGACAACAGGATACCCTTCCCCCCTTTCGATTAGGCTATTGTTATTGAGGAGAGAAAAAATGAAGCGTACAAGATTACTAATTTGCCTATTGGCCCTTGTTGCTGTGCTCCTGGTGGGAGCTTATGGGCCGAACAATACCCCTGACCTACTAATTTCAGATCAAGAAGTTGAGAAAGCGGAATCAGCTGAACCCGTTAAGCTAACCTTTTGGAATAACTGGGATAATGTCAACATGGAGGTGATTAACCAACTAGTTGACGAATTCAATGCGCAACATCCAGATATTCAAGTAGAGAGCGTTTTCCAACCCTATCCTGAAATGATGACACTGCTCCAGGCAGCAATTGCTTCCGGGAACACCCCAGATATTGCTGCAGTGGACTTGATCTTTTTACCACAACTTGTCGAAACATCAGGAGTGCTCCCACTAGATAATTATATCGCTGCAGAAGAGGATTTCGATGTAGATGATTTTTATCCCTTGTTGGCAGCATATGACATCATAAATGGACAAAGATATGCTTTGCCAATGAGCACCAATAATATGCAGTTGATCTGGAATAAGGATCTCTTTACAGCATCTGGCTTGGATCCAGATACACCTCCAACTACATGGGCTGAAATGCAATCAATGGCTGAAGAATGCCAAGATTTGGATAATGGCGTAGTAGGTTTCGAGTTCTACACTCAGCCAATTGGTGAGGGGATTACCTGGCAATTCCAGGTATGGCTCTGGGCTGCGGGGGGCGAATTTCTTAACCAAGATAACACTGCTGCCGCATTCAACACACCTGAAGGTATCCAAGCGCTAACATATGTATCAAATATGTTGCAAGGGAATGGATCACAAGCTGGGCCTTGGGGGTTGTTTGGTGAACAGAAAGCTTGCATGCAACTTGATGGTTCCTGGCTTTTTGGATACCGTAGTGGGGCCCCATTTGATTGGGGGATCGCCTTAGTACCGGCTCCTGAGGGCGGCACGACGGCCAGTAATGTAGGCGGTGAGCATATGTTTATTTTCAAGGACAGTGCGCATCAAGATGCAGCCTGGGAATTTGTTCGATATATGACCAGCACAGAAGTACAAATTCAATGGGATATGCTGACTGGCTTCCTTCCAGTCCGAGAATCTGTGGGTGAAAGCCCAGATTACCTCAGCTGGGTCAATGATACTGAACCACGTATGTTGCCGTTCGTGGAAGGTATGCCATTTGCACATACACGTCCAGCAACCCCCAAGTATAATGAAGTATCAGAAGCTTTTTCGCGTGAAATTCAGCAGGCATTATTAGGCCAAATTTCACCAGAGGAGGCCTTGATAAACGCCGAAAACGCAGTGAATGATATTTTGGCGCCTTAAACATCATAGGCCGGTTCTTCTATCTCCAGGCAGCGGGAGTGATCATCCCGCTGCCTCGGAATCTCAAAAATTGAGATCCAATGAATATGCACTTTAAATCTTTGACAACTTTTAAGAAATTCGGGTTTCGTCTTTCAGGGTTTCTCCAAAGGGATTCCTTTCAAGCAATCCTATTCTTAATTCCGGCGACAATAGTTCTCCTTACTTTCAATTACTATCCTTTGGTATCGATTTTTCAACTCAGCCTTTACAAGTGGGAAAATTTATCGCCAAATCGTACTTTCATTGGATTACAGAATTATTTTGAATTATTTCTTAATAACCGCTTCTGGAATTCGTTACAAGTTACTTTTACATACACTGCTATCGTAACTCTAGTCAGCATTCTAATTGGGCTATTGTTAGCAATTGCACTCAATGATCGAAATCTAATCTGGAAATCTTTCTGGCGCAGTTTATATTTTCTGCCAACTATTACTCCTTCAGTCGCTGCTGCTATGGTATGGATGTTGCTATTCAATCCCAGCATCGGATATGCCAACAAATTGCTTAGTTATTTCAACATTCAAGGTCCCAATTGGTTAGCAGATACTACTTGGGCTTTGCCCACAGTAATGCTTTTAGGTATCTGGAGAAGGATAGGTTTCAATTTGATCATCTATCTTGCTGCCCTTCAGTCCATTCCTGGTGAATATTACGAAAGCGCCATGGTAGATGGTGCTAATCGACAAAGTAAATTTTGGTATATTACAGTTCCACTTCTAAAACCAACCACAATCATGTTGGTTATCTTTGGAATAATCGATTCTTTTCTTGTATTCGATCAAATCATGGTACTAACGAGAGGTGGACCAGTAAATGTAACTGAGGTAATTGGGTGGTATATGTATATCAATGCCTTTAAATTTTTCAAAATGGGGTATGGATCGGCGATATCTGTTGTGATTTTTGTGATCATAGCAATCATGACATTATTGCAATGGCGATTTGTTGGTTTTGAAACTGTAGACAGCGCAGAATAGCCACCTAGCAAAAAAATGATTACAAGATTGACAAATTCCAATAAATACACCGGAAACTTCATCCGAAAGTTTCGAATCAATTTTTACTTATTGCTTGTTTTGATCCCGATTGCCATTTTGATTATGGTTCCATTTCTTTGGATGTTTACTGCATCATTGAAACCTCGTGGTCTGATGGGAGAACCTCCATATCTCTATCCAACAAATTTTGAATTCTCCAATTATTTTATGGCCTGGAAGGCAGCTCCATTTTTGCGCTATTACTTAAACACGATAATTGTAGCCATTGCAGTTGTTGCATCACGAATTGTTCTGGCTGGAATGGCTGCATATGCTTTCGCAATTCTAAGATTTAGGGGGCGCGACTTGGTTTTCTTGCTTTTCCTTGGAACAATGATGATTCCATCTCATGCCACGTTGATACCGGCTTACATGATCATAATCAACTTTAAATGGTTGAACACATATCAAGCTATGATAGTGCCACGTATGATCGATGCATTTTCAATATTTCTACTGCGACAAGTATTTATTGCTATTCCACCAGATTATCTTGATGCAGCCAAACTCGATGGCTGTAACAACTGGAAAATGCTGTGGAGAATAATTATGCCCATGAGTCGCTCAACTGTTGTGGCCATGGCGTTATTTTCTTTCCTGTTTGTTTGGAATGATTTCCTTTGGCCTTTGCTAGTGGCCAATGATGAGAAATTAAGAGTCATCCAAGTAGGGTTACAAGCATTTTCAGGTCAATACCTAACCGAATGGACCTATATGATGGCTGGCACGATGACTGCGGCCATCATTCCCATCATAGTATTCTTCCTCGCTCAAAAACAATTTATTGCAGGTTTGTCACGCTCAGGTTTAAAAGGGTAGTATATGGAAACATCTAATACGCCTCAATGGGTGAAAGATGCAATTTTTTATCAAATATTTCCTGAAAGATTTGCTAACGGTGATAAAAGAAATGACCCACCAAATACTGTGCCCTGGGATTCTAAACCCACAAGAGATAATTTCTTTGGAGGAGATATCCAAGGCATCATCGAAAAGCTTCCATATTTAGAAGAATTAGGTATTAACGCGATTTATTTGAATCCTGTTTTTAAGGCAGAAACTAACCATAAATATGATACCTGTGATTATTTCGCAATTGATCCAAGTTTAGGATCACAGGAATCAATAGCAGTATTGGTCAAAGAAGCCCACAAAAGAAATATCCGAGTAATCTTCGATGCCGTCTTCAACCATTGTGGCGAAGGGTTTTGGGCGTTCCAGGATATAAAAACTAATGGATCCAACTCCAAATACAATGACTGGTTTTTTATCAATTCTCACCCCATCATCAGTGATCCCCCAAATTACCAAACCTGTGGAGACACATCGTACCTCCCCAAACTAAACACAACAAATCCAGAAGTAGAAAAGCACTTACTTGATGCAGCCACATATTGGATTAAACAAACAGATATAGATGGCTGGCGCTTGGACGTTCCCTGGAAAACACATCTTGAATTTTGGAGAAAATTTCGTTCAGCAGTAAAGCGAATAAAACCTGAGGCATATATTGTTGGTGAAGTATGGCGAGGGCCCGAGGATTGGCTCAATGGCAATACCTGTGACGGCGTAATGAACTATCCTCTCAGAGAGTACATTTTAGATTACTGCGTTCGAGACCACATGGATGCAGAGGATTTTGATTACGAACTCGGAAGGTTAAGGAATATTCATGGAGATACTGCTCCCTATCAATTGAACTTATTGGGAAGTCACGATACTCCCCGAATTCGAACGCTCTGCAACCAAGACTCGAAAAGGTTAATTCTTGCATTAGTATTTCAATTCACATATATTGGTGCTCCGATGGTTTACTATGGCGATGAGATTGGCCTGACTGGCGAGAATGATCCAGACTGTAGAAAAACAATGCCTTGGACTAGCTCAAAATGGGATCAAAATCTCTTGAGAACCCATAAAACTTTGATCTCTATCCGCAATAAGTTTGAAGTGTTACGGCATGGAAATTTCGAAAGCTTATTCATATTCAACAGTATATTTGCATATAGAAGATATCTTGATGAACAAGAAATTATCATCATACTGAATCCTCGCAAAGGTCGCGAAAGAATTTCCATCCCATTGAAAAACCAGGGCAATGCTAAGCGTTGGAGAGATATTTTAACGAATGCGGTATTTTCTCAGTTGCAAGGCAAGATCATATTCGATGAAATAGAAGCAAATTGCGCGTATATCCTTGTACCTGAGTCCATTTGACGATTTTGGAATTAGCTTATGCCGAAAGTAACTATAAAAGATATTGCCCAAAAAGCCGGGGTTTCCATCACCTCAGTTTCATTTGCATTTAATAACCCAAATCGCTTAGGTGAAGAAACTGTTCAGAGGATTCTCGAAGTTGCTGATGAATTAGGATATATACCCAATCCGATTGCACGAAGCATGACATCAGGAAGAACTGGAACTCTTGGCGTTTTAGTACCACAGCCTCTGCCCGAAATGCTCCGCAATCCATTTTTATTTGATTTCCTGGAAGGCGTAGGAGAAATCTGTACGCGGGACGGCTTTTCTTTAATGCTAATTCCTCCGCTCCAGGGAAGTATGAAAAGGGCGATTGAATATGCAGCCGTAGATGGCTTCCTAACCTTGGGGCTAGAAGAGCATAAATCGATTATGGTGTTCTTACGACAAAGAAATGTTCCTTTCACCACGGTAGACAGCGATCCATTAGAAGGAGTTCCAGCTGTCAATGTGGATGATGAACCTGGGGCATCATCGGTGATGGAATATATATTGGAAAATGGTCATAGGCACATTGCTATTGTAAGTATTCGATCAGGCAAAGAAGGTCGTTATGATGAGTATGTCGGTACACTTCGCAACCGGATCAATGGATACAAGAAAGCTTTCGCCAAGTATGGATTGGAGATTGAAGGAAGTGGGGTTACTCTTCTTGAAAGTAGTAGTACTACCAAAAGCGGTGGAAAAAAAATCTTCGACGAACTGCTGAAATTAAAGCCATTGCCCACAGCAGTCGTAGCCATGAGTGATATTATTGCAATAGGGATTTTGGAAGCAGCCCGCGAAGCAGGAATCAGCATTCCAGATGAAATCTCTGTTGTTGGGTTTGACAACATCCCCATTGCCAGCTTGGTTTGTCCATCTCTTACCACAGTTTCACAACCTATTCGACAAAAAGGGAGAACTGCCGCAGACCTGCTAACGCAGGTAATTCAGGGAGATTCAGTATCATCTCATATTATGTTGCCAACAGAGCTTGTAATTCGAGAATCGGTAAAAATGATTTTAGATTAGTGGTACGGATGGCAGTTTACTTCACCAAATGCAGAATTCAAACCCCTGCAAATTGTATTTATAGATATCTTTAGCGTGACACACAACAAGATTACCTCGAGGGGCAATATTCATTTGTTTGAGGTAGTATTCGTAAGCAACCCTATTGAGCCTATCTATGATTGCTTTAGTGATTTTCAGGCGGTTGAGTTTGTGCTGTAACAGAGGAAAGAAAAATTATGGAACCCAAAATTGTTCAACGTTACAACGATGACATCTTGCAAGAGGCGATGGTTCGCTTCGGCATTGAGAAAGACAAAATCGAACTATTGGATGGTTTTGAGAGTTTCATCTATGAATATTCTCATCAAGATGGAGAATTCATTCTGCGAATAGGGCACAGCCTTAGGCGTTCGCCCGACCTGATTGCCGGGGAAGTGGATTGGATCAATTACTTAGCCCAGGGTGGCGCTTCGGTTTCGAGGGCCATCTATTCCCAAAGCGGGGACCTGGTCGAAGCCATCGACGACGGTCAGGGGGGGCAATTTCTGGCGACGGCCTTCGTCAAGGCGCAGGGGGTGCCTTCATGGGAAATCGATTGGACACCGGCATTTGTAGAACACTATGGGCAGGTCATCGGCCGTATCCACACCCTGACCAAAGGATACGCCCCCGCTAACCCCTCCTGGCGTCGGCCAGAATGGAAATCCCATGGCAACTTGGATCTCGAAGATTGGCTACCCGCATCGGAAGCAGTTGCCCTCTCAAAATTCCAGACATTGATGCCCCATTTTGAAGCGCTCCCCAAAGATCGGGATGGGTATGGGTTGATCCACCAGGATGCTCACGGGGCCAATTTCTATGTCCACGAAGGGCAAATCACGCTCTTTGACTTTGATGATAGCGTCTATGGCTGGTTCATTTACGATATCGCTATGGTATTGTTCTACGCCGCCATGTGGAAAGAAGATAAAACCGCGTTTACCTATGAATTCATGGGCGATTTTCTGCGGGGATACAGAACAGAAAATCAGCTTGACCCAGTGTGGCTGAACGAATTGCCCCACTTCTTGAAACTGCGCGAGATCGACCTATACGCCGTGATCCACCGCAGTATGGACGTGGAGAACCTGGACGATCCCTGGTGCGAGAGGTATATGCGTGGTCGCAAAGAGAATATCGAGAATGAGGTACCTTACATCGAATTTGACTGGGATTCGCTGGCAAAGTATTTGTAAACGAGGGAAATATACTGGGGGCAATTTGCGGGTACGTTTTTTGACCTGAGACGACGCCTAAGGTGGAAGAGTCTATTAGAGCAAAATGTGTACTTATCCCAACACTCTCGCTTGGCGAGATTCTTCGGCCTCGCCAGGGGCACTCCTACCAAAGGTGTACCTACGGCACTGCGGACCTCAGCATGACGCAATCACTTATCGACCATTTCCAATCAATCTAAATCGTAAATAACCCGATGTGCAAGTATTCAATTATCTGTCATTCTGAGCCCTGAAAGGGCGAAGAATCTCCCCTTACATTCGTCCAGATCCTTCGCTACACTCAGAATGACAGTCGTAAGATAAATACTTGCACATGGCGTTACCTAATATTCTGGGTTGCATGAGCACTCCTGTACTGGGGGTAATGATTCTTGACAAGCAAATAAAAAAAGATACAATCATTGCAGACTAGTTTGTAATACAAACTCATGTTAGCCGCAAACACGATTAGGAGCACCACATGTCCATCAGCCTCGACTTAAAAGAAATCGAACGCAGAGCCAATTACGCCGCCTTCCAGGATGGCCTAACAGAAATATTCATGGGCCTGTTCTTGTTCTTTTATGGTGGGGCTCTGGCAACCAAATCTTTGCCTGTAGGGGTTGTTTTCATTCTCGTCACAGTGTTCTTTGGTAAGAGGGCAATAGAGCGAATAAAGAAACGCTACATCTACCCTCGCGCGGGCTACGTCAAACTCCCTGAAGACCCTCACGCAACGGGCAAAGGAATTGGCATAACTGCCATCCTCATGGTAGTCGTACTGCTAGGGGTCATGGCAATATCAATGGCTATTTTCGGTAGTAAGACGGGATTAAACTTCTTCCTGACATATATCGTCCCCCCGGCCAGTGGATTGATGTTGGCAATCGGTCCTTTTTGGTTAGGGCAAACCTATGATCTCAGGCGCGGCTATATCTGGGCTGTATTGTTCATACTTGGGGGTGTCGTAATGCCGGTGTTCAACATCGCTTCGGGCTATGAAGCTGTGGGGCTGCTTTGCACAGGGGTCGGATTGATCACCCTGATAACTGGATGCGTTATGTTCGTCCGCTTCTTGCAAAAATTCCCATCACAAGAGATCGAGGGAGCCCCCGATGTCAGCTAACCCCGCCAACGAAGAACTTCAGCCTTTGGTTGAAATTGATAAGCTGATCCACGAACCAGCTCGCTTGATGATCCTGGCGACACTGCACGTGGTCGAGAGCGCCGATTTCCTTTTCGTCGAACGTCAAACGGGATTGACGCGCGGTAATCTCTCTTCGCATATGAGCAAGCTAGAAAACGCGGGCTATATCGACATCACCAAAGAATTCGTTGACAAAATCCCCCGCACACTGTTGCGCATCACTGAACAAGGACGAACAGCTCTGCTTTCCTACGTTGAACTCATGGAACTAGTTCTCAATGGAGTACAAAGAAACCACAGATAAATTGGATTGCTTTGTACGCCTACGGCGACACTGATCTAAACAGGTATTTAATCTCTGTTCATCTCTGGTTTCCGCCCTGAGATTATAATGTGCTGATTTATGAATGTAGCCTCGGAGGTGTCAATATCTCTAGCCTGCAACCATTCGGCTGCGATGGGTGGAGATCCAACTAGCATTCTCCTTAATTCATCGATAACTTCCGCGGTGCAACCCTGACGCTCTGCCCAGGGGATGAGCTGGTGCTGCTTGATAATTTTTTCGCTGTATTCCACATCCAGACCCGCATTTGTAAACATCTTCACCCAATCTGCCTGGGTATATGCCCAATGGTGGCTGGGATCACGCAGGCGCTCGAAGTCGTTGACATAACGCGCCGCTGACTCATCTTCAGGCATCAATTGATCCTGGACGATAAGCAACCCGCCTGGTTTTAGAGTGCGGGACGCATCCTCGACGAAGCGAGCACAATCCAGGAAGTGGTGGGGAGCAATGCGGCAAGTGACCAGGTCAAAGAACCCTTTTGGAAGAGACAAACTTTCCGCATCGGCGGCGAGGTATTGGACATTAGAAAAACCTTGCCCCTTGATGAATTCTCGCGCAGCGTGCAGCATAGTGAGGGTGAGATCGGCGGCAACGACTCTATTCACATAAGGAGCAAATTTGAGCGCCGTGTGACCTCCGCCAGTGGCAATATCTAATACAAACCAATCGGATTCAGGTTGGGTGATGGCGAGCATGCGTTCCAATCCAAAACCCTTGGCATGGGTTTGGCTGGTGACATAACCTTTGGCAAACCGGCCAAAGCGTTCTTGAGAGAGAGATCGAGAATCACTTGACATTGACCATCACCAAGCCCGCAATACAAACGGCAATTCCCACATAGTTCATTGGTGACAGTTTCTCGCTGAACAGCAGGATCCCTACCGGTACCAGCAAGACCGTCACCACCGCGTTAACCACAATCGCCGCTATACTGATATTCCATCCAGCGCGATAAACCAGGATGAAGCCCACTTCCAAACCAACCAGGGCAAATGCCAGGCCAATGCTGGCCCAGTTGAGTTGTTTCAGCCCTTCAGAAACACTGCCTTTGAGTGGCATGAAGAACAACAAGATCAAACATAATAGGATGGCGGTCAAATAAGTCACGATCAGCGAGAGAGCTGGATTGGCATCTGCTGGGGTGAATTTGATGGTGATGTGATAAAGCATCGTCGAGAATATTGCAATAACAATTGATGAATAGAATATGGACATAAGCATTCCTTACGTTTTCGTTAGTAGAGACGCCCCGCCGGGGCGTCTCTACAAAATACCGGTTATAAATCAACGAATCTTCCAAAAGCACGCAGTGAGCGCAGCACATCCAGGGTCAACACCCCACGCCATTCTCGTTTGGCGTTTTCCCATTCTTCGGAGTAATCACTCCATGACCAAGTGACATCCCAGTAGCCCTCCGGAGACTGATGTTCGATCAGATAATCTAAATGTGCGGGGAGACAATCGCTCAAAGTTGGGGCAGAGATCGAATTAGGCGTGGGAGCCAACTTGAGTGGTGGTGCGCAATAGCCTGTCCATTGGTCTGCGTCTTTCGTGACCACGGCTTCAGCCAGCTCTTGGATACGTTGGGTTAGCCAGATTGGCTCACTTTTCAAGTTGAGGGCTTCAGCTAAACGCTGGGTGTATACCAATGCATCGCCACCACCACCAAACTTTCCAGTCTCTAACGATTGAATTTCCGCCAAAGTCGCTGCAGTAACTTCATCCAGCCATCCGTTCGGTACAAGTTCGCTATAGTGATGCAGGTACGCCAGAATCCCAGCCCTGGGAATTACCGAGTAATCATCAAAGGTACGCGCTAATGATCCCCCTTCATCGTGCCACCAAGGAGCGTGAGGATAATCGTTGGCATCTTCAGGTATCACCCGCCAAACCTGGGTTTCCTGATCGAAGCTTTCCAGCAAATATTTCACTGCGCTGACCACCATGGGATGATCTGCTGGTATATCCCGTTCTGCCATGATCCGCAGGCCGATCTCAGTGCACAACGCCGAAGATGTTGGCGTACGTACGTCGGCCTCTAACCCCTTTCCAAACCCGCCATCGGGGTTTTGGAAAGCCCCAAGATGAGTCACAACTTCACTTACAGAACCGCTACCAAATTCCAGATCAAATAGAGCCTTCTCAAGAGGGCGCCCCTCAGCCAGGATAAATTCTCGGGCGCGCTCAAATCCTTTCACATTAAGATTCATCACATCAACCTCCAACACCATTTTACTCGCGATTTCCCAAGTACACATTTCATGGGGTGGCGAGAGCGTGTAATGACTGCACGCTCTTAGCTTGCCCCGGCACTCTTGCACGGGGATGCCGATTGCAAGATTTTTTGGGTTAGCTTTTGCTTTCTCCCGCACAAAAGTGCGGGAGTGGCGAGCGGGTGATAGGAATTCACCCGCCCGCGCATTGACAACCGAACCATTATTGTATATAATATGAACTAAAGGTTCATATATGCTGATATCCGATTGGTCACAAATTCACGTCCATATCTTGCAGTTCGAGCAGGAAGGTTTGGTCACGCGTACGTTTCGGCGGCTTGACCCTGAACGTCAGCAGGCAGTCATGCATGCCATCCTGGAAGAAGCCAGCGAGAAAGGCCCAACTTCCCTGAATATCAAAGAGGTCGCTCGTCGGGCCGATGTCTCGGTGGGATCACTCTACCAATATTTCCGCAACCGCGATGGATTGCTCGAATTCACCACAGCCTTGTGCGTACGCTATATGGTAGATTTGTTCGACCAGTTCACCCCTATGTTGTCGGCACTTCCTCTTGACGAAGGCTTGCGCTACTATATTTTGGGCGGGGTAGAGTGGAGCCAGACCGAAGCCGGGCTGGCGCGCTACTTTGGCCGCGCCGCTTACCAGGGAGATCCCGCGCTTTCCGATAGCATCATCCGCCCAATTTCAAAAGCAATGCGTGGGACTGTCGAAGGGATTCTGACCCAGGCGGTTGAGCGCGGCGAAATCCGCCCCGATGTGGACTTCGATGCTACGGTGCGGGTGATCAACGCCTTGATGATCGCTGTCGGAGATGCGCTGCTATTCTCCTTCATCAATGATTACTTCCAGGTCACCGATGCCGATATGCCTCAAGAACGTGTCGTCGATGCCATGGTCGAGATGATACTGAATGGCATCGGATAAGTTTTAATTGAATGGAGGTCTGTCATGCCGCCTGCATTGAGTCGCTTTTTTTGGTTTCTGAACAAATTCTTTATGGTGCCCCTTTTTCGTCTGGGGTTAGGTCCCTTCATGGGCAATCCATTTACAGGATACATCATGGTGATGAAGGTCATCGGCCGGGTAAGCGGCAAGACATACTACGTGCCGGTAAACTATGCCATTCAAGATGGATATGTCTACTGTATTTCAGGAGGTCGCAGAACTTCAGACTGGTTCAAAAACTTGATGGCCAATCCTGAGGTTGAGTTGATCTTGCCCGGTGGCGCGATCCATGCTTCCACACAGGAGAAAACCGATCCTCATGAAAAACTGTTAATCACTCGCCAGCTGCTCAAAAACGCTGGTTTCGCGGGCTTCTTCGAGGGTTTCAACCCCCGAAAGATCAGCGATGAAGAGTTACAAGACAAGGTTGAGGATTTGCCGCTGCTGCGCTTCACACCCCAGGGCATCGGCAGCGGAGCATCCGACCCAGCAGGGTGGGCCTGGATCACGGTTTTTGTGATCACGATTGCCCTAATCTGGGGATTGATCGAGGTGCTATGAACTATAACACGACACTCATGCTGGCCGGAGGGCTTTTTCTCGTCTCTTCAATCTTTTCTCTATGGGTTTTGCGGAGACAATACAAGCTGTATGGAAAATTGAATTGGTTCGGGGTGCTCATCCATATCAATGTATATGCTTTTCACACCATTTTCAGTTGGGTGATTGCTTGGGATGCTGAACTATCCTTTCCTCCGACGGGCCCCGTCGGAATTATCGGTATGATTTTAATGGTCACCGGATTCTTGATAATGATCTACGCCATGGATCTGTTTCGTACCTTCTCACGCTGGTTGGGAAGCAGAACACCGGGCCTAAAAACAATAGGGCTGTATCGCTGGAGCAGAAATCCACAGTTTGTTGGATACGCGTTGCTCTATTTGGGATTTTTCATTGTCTGGTGGTCCAATCTTGCCTGGCTGGGTATGTTTTCCTACATTGTGTTGGTTTACGCTATAACTCGTGTGGAAGAAGAACATCTTGAAAGAGTTTATGGTGCAGAATACAGGGAATATTGCGCGAGAGTGCCGCGCTATGTGGGGATCCCCAAAGATCTTTGAGATAGCAAATCAGGTGAAATATGCCCAAGATCGTATTAAAAACCCGCCATCTAAAAAAAACGTATGGTTCGCTAACGGCAGTTGATGATCTCACCTTGGAGGTATATCAGGGTGAAATCTTCGGCCTGCTCGGTCCTAATGGAGCTGGCAAAACTACTTCGATCAGTATGATGTGCGGCCTGTTGGAACCGGATGCAGGGAGCGTCATGATCCATGGTGAGCCGGTCCACGGTGGGAGTGCCGAGGCACACAGCCGGGTGGGCATGTGTCCCCAAGAGACCCTCCTGTGGGAAAAGCTGACTTGCCTCGAGCAACTCGAGTTCATTGGTGAGATGTACTCCATGCCGCGCAAAATGGCTCAACAGAGGGGTGTTGACCTTTTAGACCTCCTAGGGTTGGGGGAGAAGAGAAATAAACTGTCTTCAACGCTCTCAGGGGGAATGAAGCGACGACTCAATCTGGCTTTGGCGTTGGTCCACGACCCGGAGATTCTGGTGCTCGATGAACCCGAAGCCGGTCTTGACCCCCAAAGCCGGGTATTAGTGCGCGAATATATTCGCTCGTTGGCGCAAGAGAAAACCATCATCCTGACCACCCATAATATGGATGAGGCCGAACGTATGGCCGATCGGGTGGCAATCATCGATCATGGAAAGCTGCTCGTGGTAGACACCCCCGAAGAATTGAAACGCACCATCGGCGAGGGAGATGTGCTGGAATTGGAAATAAAGGAAATTACACCCGAGCAAGCTTTGGTCGTTATCGAAGAAGCACTCCCCAACTCGTTAGGGTCATTGCGAGCGGCTGAGCAAAGCTCAGTTCAGCGAAGCAATCTCCAACTTGGTAAGGAGGAGATTGCTTCGCCCACCGCCGCAGGCGCGCCGTTGGCGTCGGGGGTTCGCAATGACATGATTTCTTTTAGAGGAAAAAACATCGCCGATCAACTGCCCACCATTATCAACGCTATCCAGCATGCTGGGGGGCAAGTCGGCGAAATTCACCTACGAGCCAATACTCTCGAAGATGTCTTTATTGCCCTGACGGGGCGGAGGTTGCGTGAATGAGATTCCTGAGCGTACTTCGAAAATGCGCCCGCGAGCAAAAGCGCGACCTGTGGATCCTCGGCCTAAGCCTGGCTTTCGCGCCGCTATTCGTCTTCATTTATTGGCTGTTCACTGGGGGTAATGTCACCACATCGTACGGAGTTTTGGTGATCAACCACGACGAGGGGGTCACCCTCTCGGATGGAACCACGCTGAACGCCGGAAATGAAGCCATCACATCCATGGAAGAACTAACCTTCAAAGATGGCAGTCCCATCCTGAGAGTCAAATCCATCACAGAGCGAGAAACTGGTGAACAGGCTTTACGTGACCGTGAAGGTACGCTGTTGGTGATCATCCCCGCAGATTTCTCCCAGGTTATCACCGCAGCCCAAGCAGGGGGAACAACCCTAACGACTGACGTTGAATATGTAGGCGATCTGACCAACCCCTATTACACTGTAGCGGCCGTGATGGCGATGACCGCCATCGATGGGTACAGCGTGACCATGACAGGTGAATATCGAGCCGTTGGCTTGCTAGAAACCGCGATGGGCGATTCCGCAGCTCGCACCGAGTTCGAAATCTATATCCCTGGATTGTTTGTTTTTGCCGTGATCCTGATGATGTTCCAGGCGGCCATGATGGTTGCCCGAGATATCGAGAGCGGCAGCCTGAAGCGTCTGAAGATCACCCGATTGACTGCCTTCGAATATCTGAGCGGCACGACAACCTGGTTGGTGCTGATTGCCATTGTAACGGTGCTGGTGACCTTTGCCACAGCTGCAGCATTTGGCTTCCGCAGCCAGGGCGCCCTATGGATCGCCGTCCTAGTGGGGATCATCACCAGCCTGTCGATCATCGGCGTGGGCATGATCGTGGCCAGCTTCTCCAAGACTGTCTCCCAAGCTTTCGTGATCGCCAATTTCCCTTTCGGATTCTTTATGTTCCTGAGCGGCGCAGCCTTCCCGGTGCCTATGGGGACCATCTTCACGATTGCAGGTCGCGACATCAGCGCAGTCGATATTTTGCCACCGACTCATGCAGTAGCAGCTTTGAATAAGGTTTTCACATTGGGGGTTGGCTTAGATGGTGTGATCTATGAACTATCCGCCCTGAGCCTGCTCTCTGTGATCTACTTCGCCATCGGGGTGTGGCTTTTCCAGCGTATGCATCTCAAAACATGACAACCTATTTTTTGGACTTTTTTGCTTGATTCCAGGCCTCGACAAATTCCCCAACCGATTGATAGCGCTTGGTGCGGTCAGATTCAACTGCTCGGCTGACCACCCCTTTCATGGCTTTATTGCCCCTGAGCCTTTCCATCGATCCACTGCCCAGCAATTGAATTATTGTCCGCCCCAGAGTGAAGACATTGGTCACCTGATCAATTTTACTCCCCTTCACATATTCCTCCGGAGCCATGAAGCGTCTTGACCCTGGGAGACGGTCATCTTCCAAGGTGAAGGGTCCTGGCCGATACTCATCCAAATCGACCACCGATGTTCGATCGGTTTCGAAATCGTACATGATACAGCCGTCGTAGAAATCTACTGCGACAAACCCCTCTTCTACAAGAAGTAAATGCAGATCGAAAATGACATCTAAGGAGGAGAGTATTTTTTCTTCCGGCAAATTCCGGAAACGAAAATGGGGCGATCCAGGGTTATTGCGACCCTGCTGGCCTCGGTGGGTGATGTAGTCGTACAAAACTTCTCCGGGGAGCCAATCGAAAACCAGGGCTAATCCATCGGGGCAGGCAATCACATTGTGGAGGTGCGCCAAGGCCTGATGTTGTACACGATTGTGCAACGCTTTGGCTCTGCGCAGCGATTCGTGTCCCTGAGATTGGCTGGAAGATTTCACAAACCACCGCTTGCCCTCACTCTCCACACCAAAAGAGACACATCCGGAATCTTGCCAGCGAAATACTGTGAAAATATCGCCGATTTTGTTGAGATATTCTTCGATTTCGCAATCAATGCTGGGGGTTTCAATCAATGTTGGGGGCATAGGGTCAACCCTCGTATAATCGTATGAAATTTGGCCTCGAAATCGTCTATCATCAGTGTAGCATAAAATTATTCGGAATTAGAACTCAAAAAAGGAGAAACCGATGAACCGCCCTGTTCACTTCGAGATTTTGACCGATAACCCCGAAAAGATCATACCATTCTACGAGGCAGTTTTGGGATGGAAAGCAGCAACCTGGGATGGTCCCCAAACATACTGGCTGATGACAACTGGCGCTGAAGAGAATCCCGGAATCAACGGTGCTGTTATGAGTCGCCATTTCGATCAGGCTGTGATCAATACGGTTAATGTGGAATCAATTGAGAAAACCCTGCAACAAGTCGAAGCCTTTGGCGGCAAGCTGGTCAATGGGCCCAATGAGGTACCTGGGGTCGGCACCCATGCCTACTGCGTCGATCCCGAAGGGATCATTTTTGGCGTTATGGAGCCTGCCAGAGAATAAGCAAAAATTGAATTCTAGCGTTATTCAAGGAATCCCATTTCAAGCGTAGCTTGGGCCGATCTTCTGATCGTGCTGGTGTGAATCGGTCTGGAGACCGGTCACAGCAAGCACAGTTATACTTTTCATAAACAGTGTGCCAATAAAAGCCCAGTCAGGATTGCGCCTTGTTCAGTGATTTGAGCGCACTTTCAACAGAGCGCTGATCCTTTTTGCTGATATTTGGATCAATAGCCCATGCTTCGTATTTCGGTACCAAGGCCGCGAACTCTGGAAGGAATGCTTTTGTCATGCTGCGGATCACATCGCACAGCACCCAAGTTGCCACAGGATTTTGGGGTGGCACCTGTTTCTCCAAGAAATTCTTGACCTTATCGATATCCCCGCGCGCGGATAATCGGATAGCAAAACTAACCGCCCGTTTGACGTCCATTTCCTCATCAAGGAGCATTCCTTCAGCTAATTCCAAACAACGCGTTGTGTAATCCGGATATTTCATCGCCAGCCGCCCCACGGCAGTGATTCCTGCTCTGCGCACCCATTTGTTCTCATCTATCAACCAGGGATCCAGTGCAGGTAGCCATGTCTCTGGATCCTTGCGCACAATTGGCTCCAGGGCCCTCATTGACAGTTGGTCAGAGTCTTCCCAGGTGATGCAAGTGCGGCAGAGTTCTAGCAATATAGGGAACACAATTTCAGGCTGAACCAATTCCATAGCACCAAAAGGGTAAACCGTTACTACACGTCCCTCACGACCATATTCTTCCCATAACAAACGCGTCAGGGGAATGAAATCATCGACGCTTTTCTTTGCAGCCTTGGCGATTTCTTTTCCGAAATCTCGTAACACCGGCACAGGAATGCCAACAGTCTCCTGTTCCTTGCGTTGCTCAGCCTTTATTCCATGCACACTTTTAGGGGCAAAGGTCAACCAATAGGCGCGCAATGCATTGGCGGTGTCTTCAGGAGATTCGGGATCATACTCTGCGAGAATTATCTGAATTCTTTCAGAAATTTCCATCGTTGAATTGCATCCTTACTTTGGCGGCAGCGATAGGGCGAAATCAACGCCCTTCTTCACCCAATCCGCCAAAGCCTGATCTGACTCATAGCCATTATCCATGACAACGACCCAACCGGTCATGGGTCTCCCGGTCATGTCAAAGGGTCTGGTATCAGGATGGTCGAGAGCTTCTTGGTAGACATCGGGGCCAACGCGCACGATCAGATCGTCCTTGTTGACGCCGCAGGCCATATTGCCCTGCACCATGAAACCAATACCGCCGAACATTTTCTTTTCGACCAAATCTGGTGTAGTCAACAACGCATCACGCATACGTTGAGCCAATTCTTCGCTATAAGCCATTTCTATACTCCTTTCTTATCACGAAAGACGAGGAATAACGCCAATTACACGAATACTTTGGAGCTATTTCCTTCCACAATATTTCATTGGTGCTATTTGATAAATTTGAAACATTCGTGATATTTGCCACCTAGAGAAATTGTTCTATTGGGTACCAAACTATCCAACAATCAACTCATCCAACGAGCGCTTGGGCACATGGTGGACACTGTCTTCGTCGCGCCAGTATTTGATATCGCCGTCCTCGGGCAGGGGATCGATGACCACGATCTCTTTCGGTTTTCCCAAAGCCAGCACCAGCAAAATGAGCAGGTTTTCGGGCAATCCCAATGTAGCGATCAATTCATCTCGTCGATCAACCGAGGCGAGCATACAGCCTCCCAATTCTCGCTCGATAGCGCCGAGCATGATACTCTGCGCGGCGATACCATGGTCGCAGCCGAAACTCTGCTTGATGTTTTTATCGCCCAAGATAATGATATACCCCGACGGCCTCTCGCCTTCCTCGGGGCCAGGCCAGTCTTTCAGGTAGCCTGCCCATCCCAAATGAGGGAAGATTGCCGCATTCATCTCAGGGGTGTTGGAGAGAAAAAACTTCAATGGCTGTACATTGGCACCCGAGGCTGAGTGTCGAGCTAGATCCACCAACTCGATGAGCGTAGGGCGGTCGATAGCGTGCCCCTGATAAAAACGACGATAGCTGCGATTCTTCAATACAAGTTCTCTGATGTTCATAGCTTCACCTCTACTGGTTCGTACCAACCCGTCAAGGATGGCGACTCGGGATTGTGGGATTCAAGATTTTCCTTTGATCGCTTGAAGTTGCGTGTGGCGTAGCAGTACTGGCAGCCAAAGACACAGGTATCGTACATACCAATGTCCTTGCTGATCACACAACCACAAGCCGCCCGCTGGCCGGGGTCCTTCTTGTGACTGACTTCTATGCCGAAGGTGGCTTCGATATATTCATCATCGATGCACTTCCCAGGCAGGATACCATAGGGTTTAAGATCGCGCGCCTCGGAGCAAGCGAAAATCTCTATTTTGTTATTGCGTGCAATTTGAGCTATGGTGTTCAACAGCGCATCATAGCGCGGGCTGGGATAGCCATTATGATCGATAATTCCAATACCTTGCTGGTTGAGCTTGTCAATGCGCCTGCGGAATTTATTGTACATATCCATTATGCTGATCACAGAACGATGCGCATAACCGTGGAGAGCAGCTGCGATTTCGGCGTAGTTTTCGGTGTGGAACTGCGCCCCGGTGAGTCGGCTGAATACAATGGGGTCATAGCGCCAGATCACTCGCTGGGATCCTATACGTTGGGCCAATTCTCGGAAAGTCTTTATACCAGCTTCCCGTGAGGGGCCTTTCGTATCGATATCAGTAGGATACCCTAGCAAGGTATATTGGAAGTAATATCGAAAACCTCGCTGATCAAGTTCATCAAGATAGGGGAAAAGCGGCTTAGGGTTACGCGTCCAGAAGACGAGCACGTCGACATCTTCAGGCGACAATGACACATGGGAAATTTGCTTCCGATTATAAGGGTTGGGCACCGTGCAATATTCTGCCCGGATGCGGTTGATGAACCACTCAGCGTAAAAGGCAGGAATATCCGTTCGTCGGCTGGCGCTGATGATCAAGGTAGAACCCTCTCCGAAAAATGGAGCTGGGGTGTTCTCCGCACACCCCAGCTCCATTTTTCGGATTATGTTATTGAAAGTGCTTGATAAAAATCGTTTTTGACCTTTTCGCGGTGTTCTCTAGGAATGTTATGCCAGCGTACTCCCAGGATGGCCCCCTCAAGGGCATAAAGCATGTTCGCAAACGCAGTAATATCTGTCTGGCCAATGCGGATAAGGGCCTCCACGCTGCCTATTTCGGCCAAGTCATCATAGGTACTGACGCCAATTTGGTTTAACTTTTCAGCCAGCACTGGACCAATATTGGGGAGTTTAGTGAGGTCATCCATATTAATCCTGATCGACTGGCGGCGCGGCAGGGCCATAATCCAGCACGTCACGTGGCGTGGAGCCGCCAGTAGCACCACCGATGATGCCATTCTCCTCCATGATGTCAATCAGGCGGGCAGAGCGGGTGTAGCCGATGCGCAAACCGCGCTGCAGCATAGAGATGGAGGCCCTTCCTTTGCGCCTGACCATATCGACAGCTTCGTCGTACAGAGGATCACGATCCTCTTCGGGTTTCATGTCGTCTTTATCCCAAAACTCCATCTGTTTGAGGGGGATATTGCGGGGGATGCCATCGGGGTGACCCCCTGCAGCCGTGGCCACTGAGGTGGGAGGCACATACCCGTGCTGATCACGCCAGTATTGCACAATCCGCAGGAGTTCGAAATCAGAGACAAAGACACCCTGCATACGCACCGGTGCAGGAGCATCGGGGGCTTGGAAGAGCATATCACCGCGGCCGAGCAATCGCTCGGCGCCGGGCTGGTCCAAGATCACGCGGCTGTCGGTGCCAGATGCCGTCGCAAAAGCAATGCGGGCCGGGAAGTTGGCCTTGATCAGCCCGGTAACGACATCCACCGAGGGGCGTTGGGTGGAGATGACCATGTGAATGCCCGTGGCGCGGGCTAACTGCGCCATACGAGTGATTGTACGTTCGGTCTCGTCGGGGGCGAGCATCATCAAATCGGCCAACTCGTCGATGATTACAACCAGGTAAGGCAATTTTCGTAACCCTTGAGATTCCGCACGGGTGTTGTAGTCCACCAGATTACGGGCACCCAGGTCGGCGAACTTCTCGTAACGCTGGTCCATCTCGCGGGTGACCCATTGCAAGGCGCCCACCACACGTTCTAACTCGACCACTACCGGGGCTAACAAGTGGGGGATGCCATCATACCCGGTCAGTTCGACGCGTTTGGGGTCCACCATTATCAGGCGCAATTCATCGGGGGTGTTGTGCATCAAAAAACTGGCAATAATCGAGTTCACACATACCGACTTGCCCGAACCCGTAGTACCTGCAATAAGCAGGTGAGGCATGGCCGCCAAATCCGCTGCCACTGCATTACCCGAAACATCCTGCCCTAAAGCAAAACGCAATGGCCGCCCATCGAGACGCTTGAAGGCTTCATTGGTAATGCCATCTCGCAAGGATACCAAAGCAATTTCGGCGTTAGGGACCTCGATGCCGACGAAGCCTTTTCCAGGCACAGGGGCCTCCACCCGAACGCGGGTTGCAGCCAGCGCCAGGGCTAGATCATCTGCCAGTCCGGCGATCTTGTTGACGCGCACGCGTTTGCGTCCCGAGCGTGACTCGATGAAATCTGGTTCTACACCAAATTGAGTGATGGTGGGACCGCGATTGATCTCTACGACTCGGCCGGGGGCGCCGAATGACTCCAGGGATTCCTCGATGATCTGGGCGCGTTGCCGGTCATACTCATCGTCAATGGGGACCTCGGAACTATCATCCAGGGTGAAATCGATGGTGGGGAGCACCCATTCATACGCGGGAATAACCTCTTCTTCCAGGGCTGGAACAGCAGGAGAATGTTGGGAAACTCCAGAAACCATAGGGCTCACCTCACCACGCGTAAGGGAGTCCGGGATTTCCTGCCGGGGAGAGCGGGCAAGCTTTTGGGTCAGAGAACGCCATCCTTGAGCGAATATTTGCAATCCCGAACGCATGGACGCGCCCAAGGGAGTCAGCCAGCGGAACAGCTCCCAGACGGTCATATCAAAGGTGATCACCATTGCCAGAATGAACCAGGCCAAAAGGATCACAGCAGTTCCACCTAAACCCAGCCAACTTTCCAGAAGATTGAAGAATACTCCCCCTACAGAACCTCCCCCAGTGCCTTCAGTGCCCAGAACTATAAATCCTGACCTGTTGACCAATATGACCAGGAACTGCAATCCCGTAAGCACACAGGCAAATAAAAGGAAGATACCTACAGCGCGCTCGAGCGAGAACTGGGGCAGTCGCTCTACATTGCGCATGACCAACCATAATCCGATGAAGAACAGCGCGATGGGTAGCACGTAGCCACCCCAGCCAAAAAGGTCGGCCAAAAAATTTAGCCATCCCAACATCAGCCCCTCGTTTGAGGCAGAGAACATCCCAATCAGGGTCAATAAACCCACCAGAGCCATGACGATGCCGGTGATATCGAGTTTGCGCTCTAAAGAGATGCCGCTGCGTTGGGGGGAACGGCTTGTCGATTTTCGCGTAGTCGTTCTGCGACCAGAGGACTTGCGACTGGTTGACCTGCGAGTCGTTTTCTTGCGTGTACTGCTCTTCCGAGAGGAACTGCTTTTTTTTCGAGCCATGAATTTAGATATTGGATAGTAGAAATTGGATGTTGGATGGCGGTTGAATTATAGCACAAATGATCTGATTCGAGCCGAGTGAGGGAAAGGGTTGGGAGATATGGGCGGTTGCGGTAGAATTATCAGGCCCAACCCACCCTGAAAGGATCACACCTTGTTCCAGATTACGTTTCTTGGCACATCAGCCTCTGCCCCCTCGTATCATCGCGGTCTTTCCTCGCAAGTCATTCAACATAACGAACATCGCTTTCTGATTGACTGCGGAGAGGGAACCCAGAGGCAAATTCTACGCTCTGGGATGGGCTTCAAACGCTTGAATCGCATCTTGATCACGCATGGGCATTTGGATCACATCTTAGGTTTAGGGGGGTTGATCTCAACCCTGGCGCGCTGGGAGGCGATGGATGATATTGAAATTCTGGGTGGGAGGCGTGCCCTGGAGCGCATCCATGACTTATTGTTTGGGGTGGTTTTTCGCGGCGTGCGTCCACCAATCGATGTGAAATTACAAGAAATCCAACCTGGGCTGATCTACGAGGCTGATGATTTCACAGTGAAAGCATTTCCCGTCAGCCATCGCGGCGCGGACTCCATAGGCTACCTCTTCGAAGAAAAGTCACGCCGCCCCTTCCTGCCCGAAAAAGCCGAAGCGCTAGATATTCCTCCTGGACCATGGCGCGGCGACCTGGTCAAAGGGAATGTGATAACTCTGCCGGACGGCCGGAAGATCAACCCTGATGATGTGCTTGGTCCAGTACAATTAGGAACTCGCTTCGCACATGTGGGTGACGCCGGGCGAACTGATAATCTTGTCAATATGATCCAAGGCGTTGATGCGCTGGTAATCGAGGCGACGTATTTGAATGAAGAAGCCGAAATGGCCCGAAAATTTGGGCACTTGACTGCTCAAAAAGCTACTGAACTGGCTATTCAAGGGAATATCCAGCACTTGATCCTGACACATATCTCACGCCGGTACCGCGAGCGGGATGTTTTATCGGAAGCGAGATCAAAATTCCCAAATACGAATGTGGCGCGCGATTTCGATTGCTACCAAATTCGGCGGGGGGATTGTGAGAAGGTAGACGAGTAAAGAAATAGAGACGACCTAGGTCGGATTGACCCATAGAGAATCTACAGAGGTCAATACTGCCTAGTCACTTTCACTCGATATCGCTGAGGGAATCTCAGCAGAAGTGGGGGACAGATCGATTTCGGCCAACAAGTGCTCCACGATGAGCTGAACACCTAACTCTGAGAAGTGCCTATCACGAGGCAAATATAATTCCGGATAATTCTCATAATCCATGAATGGGAAAGGCTGAAAGCAATCAAGTTCAAGCTGGTAACAATGCCACTGGAAAAACCAGGTGTTGTGGTCCAGAACTTCTCTCTGCTCGAGCTCTAACAGATCAGGTATGTAATATACGTAAAAACTCGCATCGGGGTGCTCGAGACGAATTTGGTTCAAATACAGGAGAGTTTTTTCGATCTCTTCATCAGTGAATTTTATTGGCTCTGTGATGACATCTTCGAGATGAACGAATTGGGCAACTAGCGGTTTGAGAAGCGACCACAAGGCAAACTTATCTAAAAATCCTTGTAAGTCACCGCGCTCGATTTCTTTACCGCGTTGAACTTGTAAGGGCAAATTGATCGGTTCTCCCCCCGGCTCGTCGAAAAGGGGCTTTGCATATCCAATATAGTCATCCCTTTCAAGAAAAGGGATATCATTGTAAGGGAACAAGAAAACGATAATGTGGGTAATTGCAAATTTATCAAAGCTTTGGCGTGCAGTCAGCAAGTACTGCCCCGGAGAATAGCCACTAACCCCAAAATTCAATACCTGGAGCTCTGTGCCCTGATCTAGCACAGCCGCCAGTGATTTTTCGTAAGGCAAATAATATCCTTCGACGAAGCTATCGCCAAGGAGAGCAATTGAGGGTGCGCTGCGAGATGCAGACTGGTCAAGGCCAGCCTGATCGGTGGGAAAGCCATCTCGATTGTAATAAAGATAGTGGCTGTACTCCGCACTGGATACAAAACCCACATGGGATTTCTGCGTTGTCCAACCCAACGTCTCATCAAATGCATATCTCTCTAAGCGCCCCTGTAACGGCGTGATATGAAGCGCACGGGCTGCCATCTCTGCTATTAGTATTGAGATTATTATTGCGCCAAGGAATAATAACAATTCTGTTGATTTATTCAATATCGATTTCATATATGGATTACGTAATTGGGATCATAGGGCGATTACCCCCACATCGCCACAACCCAGATTTGATGCTATAAACAACGCTTAATTTCAGCAATAAGATCCCCCACTTGAAAAGGCTTCAGCACATATCCATCACAACCAGCATCAAAGGCTTTAAAGCGTTCATCGTGAAAAAGGTGTGCGGTGACGACAACGATGGGGATCTCTCGCGTACGCTTATCTTTTTTCAGCATGTCGATCATTTGCCATCCATCCATAATTGGCATATCCAGGTCTAAGACGATAAGGTTAGGCCGCTCTTTGTGGGTTACTTTCATACCGATTTCGCCATTATCGGCTGTGAGCACATCAAAACTCTCGCGCTCTAAAACCAAACGCACCAGGGTGGTATTATCAAAATCATCCTCTACAACTAAGATACGTTTGTTGGCCATGTTCTCAATCTTTTAGATATTCTCCCAAGGATAATCAAAAATCAGACAAAGCGCTGTTCTTCCCAAACATCGGCCTCGTTATGATAGCCAGCTTTCTCCCAAAATCCCTTGCGGTCTTCTGCAGTAAATTCTAGCCCTCGCAGCCACTTGGCGCCCTTCCAAAAATAGGGTGTGGTTAGGTCTTCACGCCCAGGGATATATCCAACTACACCACGGAGAGGATAGCCATGATCTGGGGGCAGGGGTTCGCCATCAAAGTGAGTTGCCAATAAGAAACTATCTTGCAAGACAATTTCCAAAGGAAGATTCGTGGTATAGCCATATTCAGCGTGTTGAATAACGTAACCCGCCGAAGGAAGTGGTTTGATGAACCCTTCATCGACCAGTGTTCTCACGGATATACCCTCCCACAGCGTATCGAATTTACTCCAGCGCGTAACGCAGTGGATATCCATCTTCAATTGGGTCTTGGGGAGTTGATTGAAAGAAGCCCAATCCCAGGATCGCTCTTCTTCAACCTGACCCCATATGCGCAAATCCCAGGTGGCAGGGTTGAACGTGGGAACCGGTCCGTAGTGAAGCACAGGGAATTTATTTGTCAAGGATTGCCCTTTGGGTAGTCGCCCCTCCTGGCGCACCCTATCTTCGGCATCCTGGCGAGATTTTATCGAATTAAGCATCATACCTCCAAAATTTGCGCACATTATATCAGGGTTTAATGAGCCCCAGAGCAAAAAAATGATGCGCCCCGATTTTAATATTCTGGGTGCATCATTTTTGATTATCCCCATCCCCCCGCTTCGCGCCCCCCTTCCCCATTTTTAAATGGGACGGAGAAGGGGACGAATTCGAAAACAGGGTTCTAGCCATCCTAAAGACTGAAGCTCTCTCCAGGCTTGAGTACATGCGCTTGGGCATCGGTTTCGGATCCTATACGCTCCGCCCAGGCATGAGGGTCTTGTTCGATCAGCGGCCAGGTGTTGTAGTGCACTGGGATCACGTGCTTGGGTTGGATCATCTTGACTGCCTTCAGCGCGTCATCCGGCCCCATAGTGAAATTGTCTCCAATGGGCAATACGGCCAGGTCGATACCTTCCTCGCCAATCAACTTCATGCTAGCGAAGAGGCCGGTATCACAAGCCAGGTAGATTTTCTCACCCGCACTGGTGGTCAGCAATAGTCCGGCTGGATTGCCTCCATACGAACCATCCGGCAACCCAGAACCATGTAAGGCATGGGTCAGCTTGAGATAACCGAAAGGATGGTTGTAGCCGCCCCCGATATGTTGGGGGTGGGTTTTCTCTAAACCTTGAGCCCCAAGCCAGTTGGCGATTTCAAAATTGGAAATGGTCAGTGCGTCTGTACGTTTGGCGATAGAAACCGCATCAGCGATATGATCTCCATGTCCGTGGCTGACGACGATGAAATCCACTTCAACCGAATCAGCCGTTGTGCTGGCAGCGGGATTGTCTGTGAAAAATGGGTCAATGAGAACTTTATAACCTCCGGTTTCCAAGCCAAAAGTTCCATGACCATACCAGATGAATTTTGTGCTCATTCGTTTACCTCCTCTGGGTAACTATCCACTTAGATCCATGGGAATACCTATTAGACTGCCACAAGTAGCCTCAATTTTCTTGGGTCGCGTACTTGCTCGTCAGGAATGAGCTTCCATACGCGCCTTCAATCCTTGAATTGCTTCAACAGGCGTAGGATCAGCGCCATAGGCCATTGCCAGATAATACGCAAAGTAATCTCCAAAATGCAGGGTGGTCCACAACTGAGCCAAGGGTGTATCCCCTTGAGCATTGTGGAAATCTGTTCCCAGGCCTTCCAGCATAAATATCTCTTTGGTCAGATTGGTCCGCAACGCATTTCTTGGGTGATAGGATTTGGCACGCAAGAACAAAATCATTGTCTTGGTGAGGATATCCTCGGGGTTGACCACACCGGCCGAGGTGTTGTGATTGGCCTCCGGCAAGAACTCAAACTGTCCCCACGCTTTGGCTAGTTCGCTGATCTGCCCTTTCCAGCGGCGGGCGACTGGTGCAAGGATATCTGCGCCGATCACCGTGACCCAACGCCCATAACACTGTCCGGCCAGCCGTTTGGCTGGATTCTCCATGGTGGGGATTTCCATTTTAAGATGGACTTGCTGAGATTTCATGGCAGATACTGCACCTTTGAGTTCCGCCTCAGGGTCAGGAATCAAGTCCAAATGACTGAAGACAGCTAATAACAACCCAAAAGAGAAGCCTACGGCAGCGCGCGGCTGGCCAGCGTGATCGAACATCCACAAGGCTGTGCCGGCAGCTTTGGCAGCAGCCGTCAATTGCCCACCCGTGGAGATGGCCAAAATGTTACATTCATTTTCAACGGCGTTCGCGAATACAGAGAGCACCTCCTCGGTATTCCCCGAATGCGAAGAAACTATCACCAGGGTTTCCTCACCGCTTGCCCAAGCGGGCAGATCGTAATCGCGATGCACCACTACCGGTACAGAACAGGTCGGTGCAATATAAGCGGCTAACAAATCAGCACCAATGGCCGAGCCACCCATGCCAGCAATCAGCACTCGAGTGATGCTTTTCCATTCTGGCAATGAGAGGCTTTTCCCCAAATCCCAGGCTAGAGCCAACTGATCGGGGAGGTTATTGATCTCAGCGATCATATTCTGAGAATCCAATTCTTGGAAAGCTTTGATGTCATCCAGATTCATGCTAGGTTTCCTTATCAGTGTTGGTTTGATTCTGAAGTTCTGTAACAAGACTGTAAATATCGCGACGAGCCCAGCCAGACTCCCTCGTCAGGCGACGTGCGATTTGAGATGGTTTTTCTCCCTCATCTAGCGCTGTAGCTATTGCTTTATATAAACGTTCTGAAGACCACACTTTGCCATCCATTGAAGCTCCGGCAACGACCAATGTGATCTCACCACGCGGGGATTGAGCTGAAAAGTGCTCGATTGCCTCAGATATCTTCCCTCGATAGAACTCTTCATGCAGTTTGGTCATCTCTCGAGCTACCACGATCTCTCGATTGCCAAGTATCCCCAACAGATCACTCAAGGATTCCAACAGTCGATGAGGTGTTTCCAAATAGATCAACGTGTAAGGTAGTGAGACCACGTCTTCGAGAGCACGTTGACGTTGCGCTGACTTGCGTGGCAAATAGCCCAAATAGAGATAAGAATCGCTGGGCATTCCAGAAGCAGTCAAGGCAGCTACCGGCGCGCTGGGTCCTGGGATAGGGCTAACCGTGTGACCTACCATTAGTGCATGGCGTACTAATGTAAATCCCGGGTCGTTGATCCCAGGGGTCCCCGCATCGGAAACCAGAGCTACATCCCCTCGATCCAAGGCAGCAACGATCTTTTTTAACTGACCCTCTTTGCTATGCTCGTGATAACTAAGAAGCGGTTTTGATGGTTCGATCTTGTAGTGAGACAATAGTTTGCGTGTCTGGCGAGTGTCTTCTGCGGCAATCAAAGACACTTCACTCAGCACTCGCACAGCACGGTGCGTGATGTCCTCTAAATTTCCAATTGGAGTGGCGACAAGATAAAGGGTGTTCATCACCGACTTGATCCCCTCAAGCTAAAGCCAGAAACTCTTGAGCAGCCTTATGCTTCTCAAGAGTCTCCACCAATATATGCGCGATCTGACGCGCCGCATCAGGTCTTGCGGCCTTTCTACAGGCTTGGACTGCCTGATCATAAAGATCTGGATTTTCAAGCCAGTTTCTAAGAGTATCCACGATTTGTTCAGGGCGCGGTGCCCAGACACCTGCCCCTTCAGAAACCAGATAGGGTATATTCCCAGATTCCTGGCCAGGGAGATGACTGTAGAGGATCATGGGTAAGCCAGCATTCAAGGCTTCTGTGATCGTACCCGGGCCGGCTTTGGTGATCAATACATCCGCAGCGCGCATGAAATCTGGCATTGCCTTTACAAACCCATACACGAAGGTGGGCATTGAGAAATCTCCGGTCGCCAATTTGGCCTTTAACCCTTTGTTGCGGCCAGCAATCACAACCAAAGCGATGGGTAAATTGGCGCTAGAAATCGCAGATACAACTTTCTCCAGTGGGCCCATCCCCTCACCCCCACCAACCAATATGACAACAGGAATATCCACGGGCCAGCCTAATTGATTTCGAAGTTCCTCGACATCGCCCGGCGGCTGGCAGAATCGATCTGCCACTGGCAATCCGACCACTCTCACTTGTTCCGGCTCGAGCAGATATTTGATCGCCCTGCGTCGGGCAGCTTCTGTGGGTACAATACAAAGATCGGCCCAGCGATGGTACCAACTGGCATGCACACTGACAAGATCCGTAACCACTGTTACAAAGGGAGGTCGCTCTCGACCCAAAGCACGCAAAACTGGCTCGTTAGCCAGGGAATGCACCGAAACGATCAATTCGCTGGGATGCTCTCTCACTAATCTGCGGTAGGCGTTCCGAATATAAGGCCAGGCACTCGCTGAAAGTGCACTGACCCGCTTGGGACTATCACTCAGGTGATATCCCAAACCCCAGGCACGTGGGGCGCGTACAATGTGGGGGTACAGCGCTGGAAGCATTTGCAGTGGGGGAGGCGCATAATCTTTGAAGATATCTACCATTTCGGTAGAATACTGATCCTCATACTCAAGTTGCAGTGCCTCAATGATTGCTTCGGTGGCGCTGCGATGACCACCACCGGTATCGGAAAAAAGAAACAGAATATGAGGTTGTTGTTTAGTTGGCTGCTTCATGATTCTCATCAGCTGGGATTATGCTCTTGACCCTTTTTGCCAGCTTACGCCGCGATAGCATAACCAGTCGCCCGCACCCCAAACATTCCAGGCGGATATCCGCGCCGATGCGCAGTACTTTCCATTCGTAGCTGCCGCAAGGATGGGATTTGCGCAATCGCAGGATATCATGTAATTTTAGGTCTGGGAGCATAACAGCGGCATTATATCATGGGGAAAACTGCACTGCCTGGCAACCTCCCTAAGGTTATAAACCTGCGAGAGGTTGGAAGGTAGATCCTCTGAGGAATGGTATAATCCCGTCATTAGAGGTGTTTAATGCTTGGTCTTGATTTTTCAACCCTGATCGCACGAATTATCGTTCTCCTGACTGCATTTTCATTTCACGAATTTGCTCATGCCTGGATGGCAGATAATTTCGGTGATGATACACCCCGTCACCACGGACGGCTGACTCTCAACCCCATGGCTCACCTAGATCCCCTTGGTTCCCTGATGCTCGTTGTGGCTGGATTTGGGTGGGCAAAACCAGTGCCTGTAAACCCCTACGCGCTGCGCCGCCATTCACCTGCGGCGATGATGTGGGTGGCTTTGGCAGGACCGATGTCGAATTTATTGCTGGCAATCCTGGCTGCGATCCCCTTCAGGTTGGGGCTGATTGCCATCGAACAGGCCTATTATGGCACTGGTGGATTACTGCCCACACTCCCCCAATTTTTGCTGGAATTCATCATCATCAACCTGGTTTTGATGCTGTTCAACTTAATCCCTCTTGCTCCGCTTGATGGTGAGAAAATCGCCGATTATTTCTTCCCCCCTGCCTGGTCAGATTTCCTGGCGCGCATTCGCCCATACGGCCCTATGATCCTGATGGTTCTTTTCATAGGAGGACCTTACCTGGGCATCGATATTCTGGGCTGGATCATTCGACCTGCACTCAGCCTACTGTTCAATGCTTTAGTCGGATGAAGTTACGGAAAATCATCTATCGTATTCGACAATTTTGGTTGGCAGTCAGTGCGCCAACGCCCAAATCCAAACAACTAGCTCTCGCACATTCAGTGCTCAACCCATCTCAAATGGCGCTTTTCACACAGATGCAGGCCAGCGAACAGATCCACAGCCTGCAAATATTGGAAACCCTCCAGGAACAGGGTGAGACTCACTCAGACTTGATGATCGCTGCGCTCCTTCACGATGTCGGCAAGATCCGTTACCCGCTACGTATTTGGGAGCGGGTTTTTATTGTTCTGGGGGATAAACTCATGCCTCGATCAACAAAAACCTGGGGGGACAGCACCCCGCGTGGGTGGAGGCGCCCCTTTGTGGTGGCTGCGCAACATCCCCTTTGGGGGGCAGACTTAGCCACCAAGGCTGGCGCTACTCCCTTGGCAGCATCTCTTATCCGTCGTCATCAGGAAATCCATCCCACAGAAGACACAAATTCAATAGAAGATCGTCTGCTATCTGCTCTGCAACGTGCAGACAATCAGCATTAGGAGTGTTGATGTGAAAGTTCAACTCACAATAATTGGTCTGGGCCAAATCGGTTCGTCTTTCGGCTTAGCGCTAGCTGAGCAAGGGAAATTGGTCAAAAGAATTGGTTTCGATAAAGAACCTGCGATTGCTAACCAGGCGCGCAAAATTGGTGCGGTAGATGAAACCGTCGCTCACCTGCTGAAGCCCGTATCGCAATCTGATGTGATTTTGTTGGCAATCCCTCTCGACCAAATGAGAGAGATGATGGAAATCGTCGCTCCAGAAATGAAAGCTGGGGCAGTGCTGATGGACACTGCCCCTATCAAATCCACAATCGCCGACTGGGCCACCGAGCTATTACCAGAAGGTTGCGCCTATGTAGGGCTTACCCCTGTTATTGCTCCCAAGTATCTGCTCACTGAAGAGACCGGCATCGATGCCGCGCGTGAAGATCTCTTCTTCGACGGTTTGATTGCCATCTCCACGCCACCCGGCACGGATTCAACGGCCATCAAGATCGCCGCAGACCTGGTCAGGCTAGCTGGTGCTTCACCCCTGTTCGCTGACCTGATGGAAATGGACGGATTGATGACAGCCACTCACGCAGTACCCCAAATCATGGGGGCAGCGCTGCTCAACGCCACAATCGATCAGCCTGGCTGGAGGGAAGCCCGCAAAATTGCCGGACGCGCCTACGCTGAGGTTTCTGGTCCCATCGTCCATCTTGGAGAACCTGGCGCTCTGACCAGTACCGCCATGCTCAACCGCGAGAATATGATCAGAGTGCTGGATAGCGTGATCGCTTCTCTACAGAAATTGCGTGATGATATTGATCATGAAGATGCTGATAAACTTACCGAGCGCCTGGAACGCGCCCAAAAGGGACGCGAGCGTTGGTGGAAAGAGCGCCAGCAAGCGAACTGGGCTACGGAAGGCCGCCCAAAGATAGAACGTGAGTCCGCGGCTTCGAGCATTTTTGGTGACCTGCTACGCTTTGGCGGAAGGCCGCGCCGCGAGGACGAAAGTACAAAGTAGGTAGTTTCGTTGGAATATCTAATGGCCTGTTACTGCTACATCGTCGAGTGCGCGGATAGCACCTTATACACCGGTTGGACCACCGACCCAGAACGCAGAGAGAAAGAACACAACGCCGGCCGCGGAGCCTATTACACTCGTGTTCGTCGACCCGTAAAACTGGTCTACATTGAAGAACAATCTGACCGTTCAACTGCTCAAAAACGTGAACATGCCATCAAGAAACTCACTCGGGCTAAGAAAATAGCCTTGATAGAATCAAATCCAATCTCAAATTTCTAAAATCCAAAACAAGAGGCGTAAATGACCGACAAACTCACCTGGATTGACGAAGAATTAAACAACTTGCACGAGGCAGGGCTCTACAACAGCATCCGCACGCTAGGCTCTCCTCAAGGAGCCTGGATAGTCGTAGATGGTGTAAAAACGCTCAACTTCTGCTCTAATAACTACCTGGGGTTGGCCAATCACCCTCGGGTGGTGGCCGCCGCCAAGAAAGCCATGGAGGAGTACGGCGTTGGCCCTGGAGCGGTACGCACCATTGCCGGCACGATGGACCTGCACGTGAAATTGGATCAACGTCTGGCTGAATTCAAAGGGGTAGAATCAGCGATCACTTTCCAGTCCGGGTTCACAGCCAATATGGGCTCTATCCCTGCACTAGTTGGCAAAGAGGATGTGATCTTCTCCGACCGCCTGAACCATGCCAGCATCATCGACGGCTGCCGCCTTTCACGAGCAAAGATCATCGCATACGAACACTGCGACACTGAGAATTTAGAAGCGCAACTCAATGAGCATCGCGCAAACTACCGTCGAGCCATCGTCATCACCGATGGAGTATTCAGCATGGATGGTGATGTAGCTCCTCTAGATAAGATCTACGCGGTCTCCAAGAATTTCGACTCCATCCTGATGGTTGACGACGCTCACGGCGAAGGCGTACTCGGCAAGGGTGGGCGCGGCATCGTGGATCACTTCGGCCTGCACGGCAAAGTCGATGTTGAAGTAGGTACCATGTCCAAGGCCTTCGGTGTGATGGGTGGCGTGGTAGCCGGAAACCCCAAAGTTGTGGAGTGGCTGCACCAACGCGGCCGACCCTTCCTGTTCTCATCGGCGATGACCATCCCCGATGTGGCCGCCTGCATAGAAGCCATCGATATGCTCGAAGAATCCACTGAACTTGTTGACAAATTATGGGCTAACGCCGATTACTTCAAGGCCGAGATGAAAACCCTGGGCTTCGATACGGGCGAGAGTGTAACTCCCATCACGCCCGTTATGTTAGGCGAAGCGACCCTGGCCCAGAAGTTCAGTCGAGAGCTCTTTGAAGCTGGCGTCTTTGGAATGGCGTTGGGATTCCCGACCGTGCCGCGTGGCAAAGCCCGCATCCGGGTAATGATCTCCGCCGCCCACGAGCAAGACGATCTCGACCAAGGCCTGGAAGCCTTCGCCAAGGTCGGACGTAAGTTGGGAGTGATTGCTTAAAGAATTATGGGACACGGATTTCACGGATCAACACGGATTTAATTTTTTATATTTATCCGTGCAATCCTCGTTCATCCGTGTCCAATAAGATTTTGTTTTTATGCCAACCAACCTGCCTGCAGATTATTACAAAGCCGAGGAGCAATTCCGTCAGGCGACCACTAACCAGGAAAAGATAGCCTGGCTGGAGGAGATGCTCTCGATCATGCCCAAGCACAAGGGCACCGATCACTTGAAGAGCGACTTGCGCCGGAAGATCTCCAAGCTCAAGGAAGCTGATACGCAGAAAAAGGGCGGACCTGGTCGACAGGTTTCGGCATATCATATCGAGAGGGAAGGTGCTGGAACGGTTGCGATCATTGGTCCGGCCAACACAGGCAAATCTGCCATGGTGGCCGCGTTGACCAATGCCAAACCCGAAGTGGCTCCCTACCCCTTCTCGACCTGGGGTCCCACCCCCGGCATGATGCAGTTCGAAAATGTGCAAATCCAATTGATCGATACACCCCCATTGGATGGTGAATTCATCGAACTGGAGCTGTTCAACCTGATCCGCAACGCCAACATGGCGCTGCTGGTCGTCGATCTCCAGGCTGACCCCATCGAGCAAATCGAAGAGACCCTGGCCATGTTGGAGGAGCGGCGTATCATCCCCCAACATATGCAAGATGATCATGAGGGCGGTTTACGCATGAAATATTTGCCCATCCTGGGGATCGTCAACAAATGCGACGACGAATCCATGGATGCGGATTTTGAGGTGCTATGCGAGTTAATGGAGGGAGATGCGTGTCCCCTGATCCCCATTTCTGTGACCGGTGAACGCAATTTCGAGCAGTTGAAGAAAACCATCTATGATAAATTGGAGATCATGCGCGTCTACTCGCGGCCTCCAGGCAAGGAGCCTGATTTCAACTCACCTTTTGTGCTAAAAATTGACAGCACGGTAGAAGAGTTCGCTGGCAAAGTGCACCAGGATTTTCGCAAGAATCTAAAATCTGCTAAGGTTTGGGGGAGTGGGGCTTTTGATGGGCAGATGGTCAGCCGGGATTATGTCCTGCAAGATGGGGATGTGGTGGAATTGAAGATCTGACAGACCGCTGATGGTCGTGAGTTGTCCGTAGTCATATAAAAAATCCATGCTGATGAAAATTAATTTTGCGCCCATTGGTGTCATTCATAGCCCATTCACCAAGATCGAGGGAATGCCCATTCAGCCTACCGGGGCTATTGGAATTCAAGGATCGATTGAGATTTTCCCAGAATATCAAGAGGGGCTGAAAGATCTCGATGGCTTTTCGCACATCATCCTGCTCTACCATTTCCACCGCTCAGAAGGCTTCAAACTTAGCGTGACGCCGTTTCTCGATAATCAGTCCCGGGGGTTGTTCTCCACACGCGCGCCGAAGCGACCAAATCCTATCGGGTTATCGGTTGTAAAATTGATAAATAAAGATAAGAACATCTTGCACATCGCAGATGTGGATATCCTAGATGGTACCCCATTACTTGATATTAAACCTTTCGTTCCAGCCTTTGAGCCGGACACTGATATTCGTGTGGGTTGGTTAGCGGAAACGAAGGAAAAAGTTCGAAAGAAGCGCTCAGATCGTCGCTTTCGGTGAGCGCACAGCACTGATCGCCACCCAATCATCGATTTTACGTTGATCGTGCACTTCAAGTCCATGGGTTTGAAGTGTTTTTTTCATGTCAGGAAGCTGTTCTTCCAATATCCCTGAGAGAACCAAGAAACCATCTGGGGATACCAAATCCCCCATGCCTGCATCAAGCAGGCGGATTAAGATGGGAGCCAGGATATTCGCCACCACAACAGGGGCTTGCTTCAGTGGGAAAATTCCGGCTTTGATTTCATCCAATGACCCAACGGAAAAATTCGTTTGATCCGCGACGCCGTTGTTGGCAGCATTCTCCTCGGCAGCGGCAATAGCTTCGGGGTCAGTATCCACACCAAAGGCGCGTGAGGCTCCCAGCTTGAGGGCCGCAATGGACAAAATCCCAGAGCCACAACCGACATCGATTACATCCCAGACCCTAAAGGTCTCTGCTCGCTCGCTTTGCTCGGAGTGCTTCGCGAAGATCTTTAGGGTCTCCAGTAATTCCAAACAAAGCTGAGTTGTGGGGTGCGTTCCTGTCCCAAAAGCCATTCCGGGATCGATGCGAATGGGGATACGACTCTCGTCAGGGGATTCCAGCCAGGCTGGGATAATGATCAACTGCTCACCGACGGCGATCGGACGATAATGTTGCTTCCAGGCCTCAGCCCAGTTGATTTCATCAATAGGTTTGAATTCGGGCTCCGGTAAAGGTTGTATGCGCCCCAAGAAATAAAGCGCTTCCTCGATACGCTGGCGAGTATCTTCTAATTGACCATCTACGGGCAAATAACCACAAACCCTCAGAGGGCCAACCGCGTGGCCTTCGTCCTCGGCGTTGGCCTTGATAGCCGTGCTCTCGATGACCACGCCATTGGGGATATAGCGAGCTAAAATCTCAGCCACGGCCTCAGCCATCTCACCATTGACGATCAGTGAAACCTCTAACCAATTCATGTGTAATGGATGGTGGAGAGTGGTGAGTGGTAAGTGCAAAACTGATCACAAACCACTGTACACTGCCCACTGGATTACCCCCCAAGCACGTCTTTCAAGCGGTCGAAAAAGCCGCGTTCCTGGGGAGTAACTTCTGTACCCAGGCTGCCAGCCAACTGCTGGAATAACTCCCTTTGTTCATCAGTAAGCGATTTAGGAATGCTGACATTGATGACCACCAACTGGTCACCGCGGTTGTTGCTGCGTAAGTGGGGAACGCCTTTGTCGCGCATTCGAATGATCTTACCAGGCTGAGTCCCTGAGGGGATCTTTAAAACGGCATCTCCATCAACGGTAGGAACGTTGACTTCATCACCCAAAGTCGCTTGGGAAATATTGATATTCAAATCCAAGAGGATATCATTCTCTCGCCGGCGGAAATATCGATGGGACTGAACCTGGATGATCAAATACAGATTTCCAGGAGGTCCACCATTCACGCCCGGCTGGCCTTCTCCCGTTAGGCGGATTTGAGTGCCTGTGTCGACACCCGCGGGAATCGTAACCACTTTCTTGCGCGTCTTGCGCACATCTCCCCTTCCGCTGCAAGTTTGGCAAGGGTTGACAATCACTTCTCCCTTGCCACCACAGGCCGGACAAGTTGTCACCTGCACCATAGACCCAAGGATGGTTTGCCGGGACTGGCGCACTTCTCCCTGTCCATTGCAAGTTGAACAACGAGAAGGAGAAGTTCCAGGTTTCGCGCCAGAGCCAGAGCAGGTATCGCAAGGTTCGTTACGGTTGATCTCGATCTCTTTGTCTACGCCAAAGATGGCTTCTTCGAAATCAAGGTGGACGCGATATTGCAGATCCTGGCCGCGACGTGGGGCATTGCGAGAACGAGCTGATGTTCGTCCAAAACCACCAAAACCAAACCCAAACAGATCTCCCAGAATATCTGTGAAATCCATGGTGGTCCAATCGGGTACCCCGCCAGCGCCCTGAACCCCAGCATGACCGAAGCGGTCATAAGCGGCACGTTTCTCTTGATCAGAAAGCACTGCATACGCTTCGTTTATTTCCTTGAAGCGCTCTTCAGCGTCAGACTCTTGACTGACATCCGGGTGATATTTTCGCGCCAAACTGCGGAAGGCAGATTTTATCTCATCTCCCGAGGCGCCCTGTGGGACACCGAGTATCTCGTAGTAGTCTCGTGGCATATTCTAAGTCACAAGTCACAAGCTTCAAGCCACAAGTCACAAGCGCTTAGCGACTTGTGACTTGCGACCTGCGACTTGCAACTATTAAGCGTTGCGGAATTCGCCGTCAACGATATCTTCGTCATCAGGGCCAGATTGACCATCAGGAGGCGGCGGACCCTCAGGCCCTGCGCCAGGACCTTCGGCTCCAGGCATGGGACCGGCACCTGGCTGCTCGTAGGCAGAAGCGCCGATCTGCTGGATCTCTTTGCCAAGTTCTTCAGCCACACGCTTCAGGGTCTCAGCATCTGCTTCCTGGTCTTCCAAAACTTTTCGGACTTCAGCTACCTTATCCTGCACCTTGGTCTTGACATCCTCGGGGACTTTGTCGCCCAGGTCTTCAAGTGCTTTTTCAGCAGTGTAGGCCATATTGTCAGCCGTATTGCGGGCTTCTACCTGCTCTTTGCGCTTGCTGTCATCTTCGGCGTGCTTCTCAGCTTCTTTCTTCATCGTATCGATTTCAGAATCACTCAAACCAGAAGAGGCTGTGATGGTAATGTTCTGGCTGCGGCCTGTCGCTTTATCTTGCGCAGTCACTTCCAGAATACCATTGGCGTCGATATCGAAGGTCACTTCGATCTGGGGGACGCCGCGCGGCGCGGGGGGAATGCCGTCCAGGAT